>NZ_JAMXXS010000004.1:0-127654 GCF_024129595.1 Acinetobacter lwoffii
GCTCTTTCTCTGATTTCAGGGGTATATTTTAATTTTGTCATCGGGGTAGTCTCTCAGAATATTGACTCTCCGACAAACCCGGTACGGTTCAAATTACTGGATGATGTCATGACTCAACAACCGTTAAACCGTATTTTATTTGGTGCAGCAGGTACAGGTAAAACCTTCCATAGTATCAACCATGCCTTATCAATTATTGAAAACAAACCGCTTGAAGTTTTAGAGCAAGAAGACCGTACGGCGTTAAAAACACGTTTTGATCAATACAAAGAGCAAGGTCAGATCAAGTTTGTGACTTTTCATCAAAGCTTTAGTTATGAAGACTTTGTAGAAGGGATTCGTGCTGAAACGGATGATAAAGGTCAGCTCACTTATGATGTTCAATCTGGTGTTTTTAAAGCACTTTGTGATATTGCCTTTAATCAAAATTTTCCTCATTCAAATATTGATGAGGTGATCACTAATTTTTGCAATGAAATAGCTGAACAGCCTTTGCAACTGAAAACTAAAACTGGTTTAACATATGAAATTACATATGAAGGTGGAAAAACCCTAAAATGTTTTTTATTAGAGTCAGTAAATAAAGGTACTTATAGTTTAAGCTTAGATACAATTAAAAAATTATTAAATGGTGTCAGACTTGAAACTTATGGAATGCCTAGTTATATAAAACCAATTGTAAGTTTGCTATCTGATAAAATTAAATTTTCAGAAGAAAAACAAGATGTAGAGCACAAACCCTACATATTGATCATCGATGAAATCAACCGAGGGAATATTTCCCGTATTTTTGGTGAGTTGATTACGCTCATTGAAGACTCTAAACGCCAAGGCGCTGAAGAAGAATTATCTGTAACGCTGCCATACTCAAAAGAAGAATTTTCTGTCCCGAGTAATGTCTACATTATTGGCACAATGAACTCATCTGACCGATCTTTAACGGGTTTAGATATTGCGTTGCGCCGTCGTTTTACCTTTATCGAAATGCCACCAAAGCCAGAGCTATTGAATGACATTGAGGTAGAAGAGCTGAATATTGGTGAGATACTCAAGGTCATTAACCAACGTATAGAAGTGCTGTTAGACCGTGATCATTGTATCGGTCATGCAAACTTTATGAGTTTGAAGAAACAGCCTACGCTAGAGCATTTAGCATCCATATTTAAGCAAAAAATTATTCCTCAACTACAAGAATACTTCTTTGATGATTGGGCAAAGATCAATATGGTGTTAAATGCCAATGGTATGTTGAAGCCTAAACCTGTTGAACGCTCTGTATTATTTCCAAATGTAGAGAGTGATTCAGATGCCTTCTTTGAAGAACAAAAAACGTGGCAATTAAACGATACTGCATTTGATTCAATCGCTAGCTTTATCAAAATCATCAAGCATTAATCGGGGATTTATATGCCTGATTTTACCGTCCGAGAATATGCCTTCATTAGCGTTGCTTATGAAGGTTGTCCTACGTCTAGTCTAGACCATGCTTATATTCCCGAAAAAGCATTTGAACATCTGTGTGATCTCTCAGCTTCTTTCTCCAAGCATGGTGCAAAAGTATTTGAACTTGCAGGGCGTAGAAAGCTAAAGCTGGATCAATATGTGGGTGTCATTGAAACGCCGTGTGGAACACGTATAGAAATTCTGCCAAAGCATGTAGAGCTGAGTGGTACAGATGATCAAGCGGTTATTTTAGCAGAGCGTAAACTCCTGCAAAAAATGCTGAGTGTCTCTTTGCACTTACCATATAGAGAAGCAGGGAGTGCCAGTCTAAATCGTTTTAAACAACCCTTACATGAATGGATTATCACTCAATTCCTTGCATCATTTGAGCGTTTGGTGCAACGAGGACTACGTTTTGACTACAACCGTGTGCAAGAAGAACAAAAGTTTCTACGTGGGCAATTACAGCATGTGAAATACATGCGTCAGCCACCTGCTAAGAAGCATATATTTCCGATTGAACATGACGTTTATGAAGTCAATCGTCCTGAGAACCGTCTGATTCGTACAGCATTGGAAGTCGTGTGTAAAAAGACCAAAGATGCCAACAATTGGAAACTTGCCCAAGAACTACGGTTGATGACCACTGAAATACCGCCAAGTCAAAAGATTCAGCAGGATTTTAGACAATGGCAGTCAGGGCGTTTACTTGCGCTATATAGTGAAATCAAACCTTGGACGGAATTGATTTTAGGTGAGTATATGCCTGTATCTACACAAGGTGAATGGCGAGGTATGAGCTTACTTTTTCCAATGGAAAAGCTGTTTGAATACTTTGTGGCATATCATTTGCGCCGTGGGATGCCTGAATATCAGGTCAAAACACAGCATGCGACGGAACATATTTGTGAGCATCAACAGAATAAGATCTTTAAGTTGAAGCCCGATATTTTTATTGATCGTTCACAAGCGAATGCAAAAAATATTGTAATGGATACCAAGTGGAAACTGATAGATCAGAATGACCGTGGTGGACGGTATGGCTTAAAAGACAGTGATATTCAGCAGATGTTTGCTTACAGTCATTATTACCTGAAACATGAGAGTGAAGTGATTCTGGTATATCCGTATCGAGCAGGGAAGTTTGATCAGCCTTTGGATGATTTTGGTTTTAGGCATACACATGGTGCAAAGTTAAAAGTAGTGCCTTTTAACTTAGATGAACCACAAAATTTTAAGATTATTTAACATTTTATATGACTGAATAATCACTTTCTGTACTTTACACCACAACCTAGCCAAGTTGGTGATGAGAGGGGGGAATAGTCCCCCTTACTCATTTAGTTCTTTGAGTCGATCTAAAACAACCTCAGAAAATGGTAACCAATAGTTCCATGATTTGTATTTAGGGTTGAATGAACCACGACCTTCACGTTTCCATTCTTTGAGCATTGAAATAATCTCAGGATTATAAGTGCTATTGACTGAAATCATACCGCTATCAAATTTTCGAACATTGACAAATATACCTTTGATTGTGAATTTGTAGTCCTGCCATTTTGGAGGTGCCTGTACGATTTCAGATTTTTCTAGACTTATGTTTGAATTGTCTGTTGGTACGTTATCTGGAATATCTTCAATATTTTGAGTTAATGGGAATGGATAAACCCATTTTCTATTGTTCAAGTTTTCGAGAATCTCTTTTTTTGCTTCAGGGCTAGGAATCGAAATATTACTTTTAACAAGTGATGAAAGATCAATTTCGATACATTTTGATTTAAAAACCTCGATGCGATTGAATTTTTCAGCGTCAATAAAATGAGTAACCGCAATTTCAATTAAAATAGGTTCTCCATCAAAATATCCAACTAAATCTGGGCGTATTAAACCGAGAGAAAACTCGGGTAATAATTTTTCAAATGTCCACCATGCTGCTTCATTATCAGAATTAGGTAAAGCAGGAAGCATGAGGCCCATAGATTCAAGAATGACTTCTTTGGCATATTTATGTAGAACAGATTCTGGATTAATCGTACAGCTTTCTTTATTACTTGCATGTGCAAAGTGATGTTCTTTTATTTCACCTTTACGTGCAATAACAGTTTCACCACATTCAAAGCAGGTACATTGGCAAGCAAGTCCACGCTCAACATCTTTGATATCGACCAATTTTTTATTTTCGTCCAAAGCAATATACATAGTCATGATTAAAATCCTTTAGGAAGTTGATTTACTCTCTCACTATGCTTGTGATCTAATTGACCTAACACCGTATAAAGGGGAAATACGGGTAAAGTGGGGGTTTAAGTGTTTGAATTAAAATTAAAAGTTTTTAATGCGTTATTTGAGATTTTAAAAGAGGACTTGGCTCAGAATAGAGCTTATGATTGTTTAAAGGTAATTTGTAGCGCTTCAATAAATGCACTAGAAGATCAAATTGAAGAACAAATTGTTTATTCCAGATATCAATTAAAGGCCATAGTTGATGGAAAACTATCTGCTGATAGAATGGATTCAAAAGATCTCGGAAAGTGGATTACTGATAAAAAACTAAATGAATATCTGGATCGTGTTATACAAAAACATAGTAAAAGATTTTTAGAGATTGGATATGTTCCAGTTATAAAAACCAATGAGACTGTTGGTGGTAAAGGAAATGAACGTCTATTTTGGTTGGATATTAAACAAAAAGAAAATAATGTTATTGAAAATGATTTAGATGAAGGGGAGGAATTGGTTATTTATGACCGAGTTGATCCAGCCGAAATAAAAATATCTTGGTTTTATAAGTTGATTTTTAGAGATGGAGAAATAAAAAATAAAAGTATAAGAGGGCTAGTTATGCTGGCAGTTATTTTTGGAAGTTTTATTGGATGGGCATTATATATTTGTATATTCTCATTAGTTTTAGTGCGTGCTGGGCAAAATTTCACTTCATTTGATCTTTTTTTAATTTTCTGTTTAATTGGATTTTCTTACCTATCACTCAAATATTGGTTCATTCCTATTTGGAATTTACCCGAGCATCGTGTGATTAAGGCCCCTATGACATTCATTGCATTACATGAAGATCATGCCGATATTGAAATGTATCGAGATAAAGATCGTAATCAACTTACACGGATAACACGATTTAAAGGCGTTTGTCCGGTATGTTCAGCAGATGTTGTTCTTAGAGAGGGACGACCAGATCAGAAAGTACCACTTGTTGGAAGATGTGTGGAAAGCCCATTTGCACATGTATATAGTTTTGACCGTGTTATTATGAAGGGTAAAAAGTTATCATAGTAGCTAAAGATATTTTTTATTAAGTTATGGCAGATCATCTTATTTCGTATTTAAAGGTCGATTCACACAAAAAATTATTTGTGGTAGGTGATCTACATGGTTGCTATGGACTTTTACTTGAAGAACTTAAAAAAATTAATTTTAATTTTGCAAGTGATTTATTGATATGTACAGGGGATCTGATTGATCGAGGTAATGAAAATCTTGAATGCATTTCTTTACTAAACCAACCATGGTTCCGTACTGTACGTGGAAATCATGAAGAGATGTGCATCAAAGGACAATATGACACCAATATTAGAGATATACATATACGCAATGGAGGGGAATGGTTTTACGGGTTGCCTCAACAAAAACAACTAGAAATTAGTAATAAATTTATGGAATTGCCCGTAGTCATAGAAATTGAATTGGAAGGCAAAAAGATTGGTATTGTTCATGCTGACATTGATATCCAAGACTGGAATATCTTTAAGCAAGACATATTTAAAGGTGACTATAAAATTCCAGGGATCACATCATCCTATTCAAATGCACTCTGGGGTAGGGGACGAATACGTAATTACTCAAACCATTATGATATTGTTGAAAACATCAATGAAATCTATTTAGGTCATACGATCGTAAAAGAATATACTAAAATTGATAATTGCCATTATATTGATGTCGGATCATCTTTCACTTCTAAGCTTTGTATTATAAAAGTTCAATAAAGATTTGCTTTGGAGTGGGGGAGTAAAGTGATGTTAAAAAGTTTAATTGATCAAAAAAACAACATTTGAATCGTGTATCCTGACTTGTATCCTAAATTTTTATATTAATAATTAATCCATTAAAAACAATAGGGTAGGTGAATGTTTTCGTCCGTCTGGGCCCACCATATAAAACAACCCCTTACGTGCATTAATCGTAAGGGGTTTTTTGTTTTTGGATATTATGAAATCTGAAGTAAGCAATTCACTTAATTAATCGTCGTTCTTATCTCGAAGGACTTAAAATGGGTTGCCTCCACTGATAATGAACTTTTCTAGTTTGCCTTTCAATAAAGATTCTTCGTTACCAGCTTAATAAAAAAGCATCTCCCTCAGATATTACTTTTGTTATCTAAATTCCATAAACATCCTCTTTAATCAAAAAAAAAGTTCATATTTATGAAATAATTGTGATGTAGTTCAAAGAATATCTGCAAAAAAAGTGAAAAGTAGATGAAATGCATTTTACAACTGAAAAAATTATGCTAATTAATATGAGATGATTTTTTAGTCAAAAATCATGATGTTTCAGGACGGAATATCTTAAGAAGCGTATTAAAAAAATGATTAAACAGGAGTTTCAATGATGCTTCAGCTTTTAAGAAAATTGTTTTGTTTGCATATTTATGAATATGAGCAAATGCAAGAAATCGGGGAACACAGGGAGTGTCGTAAGTGCGGTACGAATAAGGACTAAAGTTTTTGCAAGAAAAGTGAGCAATGGCTCACTTTTTTATGCTTGTTGTGGGCTAATTTCCGTTAAAATTAAAGGGAAATTTCATCACGATGAACAGGCATATGAGTAAAGATTTTCATGCAGATACCTATATCGTCGACAGCAACCTGGCAGATACGCTGCACTGGCTCAGCCTGCATCAAGATAGTTATGACTCCTTTAGCTATGATGCAGTCACGCAAGCGCTGATGGTGCATCATGCCAATGGAGTAGATCAAATCCGAGTCGGAGATTATCTGAATGCCCGTTATGGCATTTTAATTACTGCACATAACTTTTCTGCGAGTTCATCAACTTAAACAGTGATTAGCTTGCCATTGCATCTGTAGCCAGACTGCGAACACTTGGTTTTGGCTGTTCTGCAACTAAACCTAATTTTGCAAAAAGTTGCTGATCCCGGCCTTGGGATGTATTAGGGGTCGTCAGCAGTTTTTCACCAGAAAAAATAGAATTGGCACCAGCCATAAATGCCAAAGCCTGATCCGAATCGCTTAAGGATTCACGCCCTGCAGAAAGGCGAATATAGCTTTTAGGCATCAACAAGCGTGCTACGGCAATGGTACGAATCCATTCAATCACATCCAGTTTTTCTACATCTGCCATCGGTGTGCCTTCAATCGGCACCAACATATTAATTGGCACAGATTCAGGATGGATTGCCAGAGTTGCAAGCTCATATAACAAACCAATCCGGTCATCACGACTTTCGCCCAGACCCACAATACCGCCACTACAGACTTTCATACCAGCTTGACGCACATGATCCAGAGTATCCAGACGATCATCAAAGCTACGCGTGCTGATGATATGTGAATAGTATTCACGAGAAGTGTCCAGATTATGGTTGTAATAATCCAGTCCTGCATCTTTCAAGCGTTCAGCCTGTGATCCATTTAGCATCCCCAGTGTCATGCAGGTTTCCAGACCGAGTGCTTTAACTTCACGTACCATTTCCAGCACATAAGGCATATCGCGTTCATGCGGGTTGCGCCATGCAGCCCCCATACAAAAGCGTGAACTGCCTGATGCCAGCGCCTGTCTGGCTTCCTGAATCACTTTATCGACTGCAATGCGTTTTTCAGCTTCCAGTTTGGAATCATAATGCGCTGATTGTGAACAGTATTTACAGTCTTCAGGACATTTACCGGTTTTAATCGAAAGCAGGGTGCTCACCTGAACGGTATTCGCAGTGAAATGTTCACGATGAACCTGTTGCGCCTGGAACACTAAATCCATTAAAGGCTGTTGATATAGAGCTTGTATTTCTTCACGTGACCAATCATTACGTACCGCATCACTACTGTTCATCTCTTTCCCTATCTGTGCTTATTTATCATTCGGTTCATCTTAATAAAAATAAGCTTTTGCTTCACTAGCAAAATATGACCTTATATAAATGACAAAGCCCACACGAGGTGAGCTTTGTTTTTCAGTTGCCAGATTATTTATTACTGTGATTTCCATGAATATCCTGGCCATGCAGATCACTACGGTGCTGCTTGTTAAACACGCGCTGATCCTGTTCATGCTGATTGTTTTTTGGGGAATTAATCGGGCCATGTTGCGGCTGCTGCTGTTGTTGCTTCTGCTGGTCATGCTGAAGCTGCTCCAGCAGTTCTTGATTTGGATTTTTTGATGACATCATCTTTCCTCCACTTCATTCTTCATTTCTGACTATTTTTATTTATGCCATAGTCTGAAACATGGGTGTGTAAGGCTTTTAAGTGAAACTGTGACGCTAGGTAAAGATGGAAAATTAACTGGATTTTGCCAGTTGTTCTTGAATAGCCCAATCGATATGTACCTGCACAATTTCATCATGTTGATTACGCTGTTGCTGAAGGGCCGGAATAATCTGCCCATCAAAGGGTGCATTGCCCAAACCAATGGCGATATTGCGCATAAAGCTTTGATAACCCGTACGACGCATCGGACTGCCTTCAGTCGCACTTAAAAAGGTGGCTTCATCCCATTGCCATAAATCCAGTAAACTCACTTGATCCAGTCCATGCCGCGGATGAAAATCCTCTATCGAGGTCACTTGGGCAAAACTGTTCCATGGACATATCAGCTGGCAATCGTCACAACCAAAAACCCGGTTACCAATTCCGCGTCGCAAATCTTCTGGAATAATGCCTTTATATTCGATGGTCAGATAGGCGATACAGCGGCGAGCATCTAACATATAAGGCTCGACAATGGCTTGAGTCGGACAGATGTCGATACACGCAGTACAGGAGCCACAATGTTTGGTCGCGGGTTCATCAAAGGGCAGTTCCAGTGAAGTAAACAGTTCACCCAGCACAAAGAATGAGCCTGATGTTTTATGAATCAGCAGGGTGTGTTTACCTGTCCAGCCCATGCCGGCACTTTCAGCCAGCGATTTTTCAAAAATTGGCGCAGAATCGGCAAATGGGCGTGATTCAAAATCTCCGATTTTTCCCCGGATTTTTGTCGCCAGAGTTTTCAGGCGACCCCGCATGGTTTTGTGATAATCTCGGCCACGGGCATAACGCGCGATAATGGCAGAGTTGGGTGCATAAGAGATATAACGTGGTTCTGGTACCTCGACCAGATAATCCATACGCACACAGATAATGCTGCGTGTGCCGGGAACCAGTAAGGCGGGATTGGCACGTTTTTCTAGATTATCTTCCAGAAACTTCATGTCACCCTGATAACCACGATCCAGATATTCCTGTAAGCGTGCTAATTCTGCTTGAGCATCCGGTTTGGCAATGACACAATCAGAAAAACCCAATTCTAAAGCCTGCGCTTTAATCCATGCTTTTAGCTCGGCTGGATCTTGTTGATAAACTTGAATTTGCGCGTGAGAATCGGGAGTTGTCATAAACCAAAGACAGGGAATAAGAAATGCAGCAACAAGTTTACCATAGCCGCGATCTACAAGCATGGGAGCAGCGCTGGTTTCAGCAGCAAAATAGTTCCTACGGTTTAATGCAACAAGTCGCCTGGGGGATTAGTCAGCGGCTGATCACTTTATTTTCTCAGCAAAAAATAAAAAAAATCGCGGTCTGCTGTGGTCAGGGCAATAATGCCGGCGATGGTTATCTGGTGGCCAAATATTTAAAACAAGCCGGTTTTCAAGTTGATATTTATGCAGCTGAACTGGGCAGTTCCAAAGATCTGGCATCGGCTGTGCAGGAAGCCAAGCAAGCCGGTTTGCAGCCTTATTCACATTTTAATTTTCAATCTGAATATGAGGTCTATATCGATGCCTTATTCGGAATTGGTCTAAACCGTCAGCTGGATTCTGACTGGCAAAATGTTATTCAAACGATCAATCAGCAAACTGGACTCAAAATCTCAATTGATATTCCGAGTGGATTGGATGCCAATACCGGCCAGCCTTTGCCTGCTGCGATCAAAGCTGACTATACTTTCACGGGTTTGGGGCTCAAGGCAGGATTGTTTACTGGACAAGGCAAAGAATATGCGGGCAAGATTGAACTGATTTCTGCTATCCCGACAGATACAGAGCTTCAACCGATTGCTCAGCTTGCCTCACATCAGATTCAATTGCCCAAGCGTGAAGCCTTTGGTCATAAAGGCAGTTATGGTCATGTTCTGGTGATTGGTGGACATGCTGATATGGGCGGTGCAGTGATCATGGCGGCAGAAGCAGCATTTGCTGCAGGAGCAGGTAAAGTGACGATCATCTGTGATGCAAAACATCATACTGCGATTTTGTCACGTGCACCGAATATCATGCTGCGTGATATCAATCTCTTAACTCAGGAGCAACGCCAAGCACTGATTCAGCAGGTCGATGCAGTGTGTTTTGGCATGGGGTTAGGTCGTGATCCTTGGGCAAAAGCGCAATACGAAATCTGGTTTGAACTGATTCAGCAATCTGATCTGGAGGTTGTTTTGGATGCGGATGCCTTATGGTTTCTGGCCAAGCAGCCTCAAGTTTTGAATTCCCAGACTTATGCGACTCCGCATCCTGGGGAAGCAGCCACATTACTGGCATGTAGCACTGCGGAAGTTGAAATGGATCGGATTGCAGCCATTCATGCACTGCAACAAAAATATCAGGGACAGTGGGTGCTAAAAGGTTCAGGCAGTCTGATTCTGGAAGAAAAGCTTTACATCTGTGATGCCGGGAATGCCGGTATGGGCACTGGCGGAATGGGGGATGTGCTGGCCGGCATGATTGCCAGTCTAAAGGCGCAATTTGCGCAAAAAATTTATTTGCATGAAATTGTGACGCTGCATGCACTTGCAGGTGATGAACTGGCCAAAAATGGCGAACGTGGCTTGCAGGCACAGGATATGAAACATGCGATTTATCAGGTCGTGAATCGCTAAGGAGAATAGTGTGCCAGTCATCAAACTGAATATTTCAGGCCAAGTTCAAGGAGTCGGATACCGTTACTGGTTTGCCGAGCAGGCTCAGGCGCTTGGACTGAAAGGATATGTGAAGAACTTGAGCACAGGTGAGGTGGAGGCCGTTATTGCTGGAACAGACTCCCAACTTCAGGAAATGATTACACGAAGTTGGAAAGGGCCTGCTCGTGCAATCGTACAAGCGGTTATTCAAGAGTATCTGGAATCTGAGCTAGATGCTCAAGACTTTATAATATTGCGTTAAACCTTATCGACGACGGCTACTGACGCGACTCCGGCCGCGTGCCATACCACCCAACGCATTCAATACCGCCATTTTACTCATACTGCCTGAGGCGTGGGCATGACAAATAGCAGCAGCTAAAGCATCGGCGGCATCCTGCTGCGGTTTGATGCTGAGTTTTAGAATATTCATTACCATCATCTGCACCTGTTCTTTATCCGCAGCGCCATAACCCACTACCGACTGCTTGATCTGGCGCGCAGTATATTCAGCGACTTTCAAATCCAGATTGACCAGTGCCGCAACAGCAGCACCACGGGCCTGACCGAGTTTTAAGGCAGAATCCGGATTTTGTGCCATAAAGACCTGTTCTACCGCAGCTTCAGTGGGACCATAAAATTTTACAATGCGCTCCACGCCGGCAAAGATCCGTTTTAAACGTTCAGGCATTTCTGTCGTTTCTGTTCTGATGGTGCCGGCATCAACAAAAGTCAGTTTGGAGCCGTCTTTTTCGATAATTCCGTAACCGGTTAAACGAGAACCGGGGTCAATCCCAATAATTAATGACATGCCCGCACTTTAAAAATAGAATAATGCCCATATTGTTACATAAGCGTATCAAAAAAGCTTGATCCTGATGAAGCAGTTGATTCCAGCATCCTATTATTTATTTTACTGAGATTAGATTAATTTTCATGAAATTATTTCTTATTATCCTTGCAGGCTTAATCCTAGAAGTATTTGTCTGGATTGGCGTGGGTGACCTCGTCGGGAGCATGTGGTACGTATTTTTCTGGTTTGTGGCCGCATTTTTTATTGGTATGAATCTGATCCGTAAATACTCGGCCGGTGTAATGCCACAAATGCAGCAAATGCAGATGGGACAGATGAGTGCAGATCCTGCATTAACAGGAAATTTACCTAAAATTCTGGCAGGTTTCTTTCTGCTTATTCCTGGATTGATTACCGACGTATTGGCAGTATTGATGCTCATTCCAGCGGTTCAGCAGGTTTTTAAGGCTGCTATAATGAAAGCGATGATGAAACGTCAGCAACTCATGATGGAAAAAATGATGGGTGGCATGATGGGCGATATGGGTGGGGCACAAGGCCAGAATCCATTTGCCGAGATGATGCGTCAAATGCAGGATATGCAAAATCAGCAATCAGGTCGCGGTGATTCCACCATTATTGATGGTGAAGCACGTGAAGTGAGACCTGAGGCGAAAAAAATTGAAATGAAAGATATCAATCCAAAATAAATGTTTTATTTAAAAAAAAGCTCTATTTAAGCCGAATCTGATGATTCGGTTTTTTTATTGGAACTTTCTAATGTCTTTGAACAAACGTTATAATATATTTTTATAAATTTACCTTAATTTTAATGTCTCTGCTTTTTACGATCTGTCTCCTGCATTTTGTTGCTCAACTCAGTCCCGGTCCCGATGTTTTGCTCATTGCCAAAAGTGCCGCATCCACTACACGCCAGAATGCCCTGAAAGTTATTGCTGGGATCTCTGCCGGTATTGTAGTTTGGGTAGTACTGACACTTGCGGGTTTTACCGTGTTAATTGACCAGTTTCCATGGATTCAACAGGTATTGATGGTGCTCGGTGGTGTGTTCCTGGCTAAAATGGGATGGGGCATGTTAAAGGGTGGTGTGCATAGCTTTAAAAATAGACATCAGGCCGACGACGATACAAATGGACAGGTGCAAGCTAAAAACTATTTTATGTTGGGCTTATGGACCAATCTTTCTAATCCCAAAACACTGATCTATTTTAGTAGCGTATTTTCACTGGCCTTGAGTTCGTCTGCTTCCGATTATTTGAAAGCACAGCTGGCAGTGATTATTCCTTTGCAGACCTTTATCACCTTTGCTTTATTGATGCTGTTGATTTCCCAACCAAAAATTAAAATCTTGTACCAGCGTTCGGGGAGTTACATTGATATGATGTCAGGCGGACTATTTCTGCTATTTGCATTGTGGTTATGGTATGACGCACTTATTCTGATGAATTAAGGGGTGTATCTTTATTTAATGCTGGAGATATTGGTGAGGTCGGGGAAGGAGAGGCTAAATTGTCTGGTGTTTTAACCGCCGTTTGATAACGATTAGGCTTTAAGGTGGTTTCAGTATTTTCAGAGCCTTGATAGCTGCGGCTACGGTTGGCACGTTCGCGTAATCCACCTTTTTTAATTAACTGAACCATGGCACATCTCTCATTCAAATCCACAGCTATTGTAAATCAAATCTGGATTTCATGAGGCTATTTTCCGCATCGCTATTTGAATTATTCAAGATTAATAAAAAGACCTGTTTGAACCAACAGGTCTTTACTGTCAGATGAATAAATTTAGCGAAGTCTTTTATTTTCTTCTTTTAAAACATCCAATAGCGAGTGTTGTGCCGGTACTTCTTGTTGGGACTGTACATACAAGTGCACCACTTTAAATACGATAGCTGTAACGAGACAGGCGATTAGACACAAAACCCAGAAACCAAAAGGGCTGCGAATATGATGTGAGCCGCAGTTTGAGCATGATTTTTCTGTAGAGTCGACTACTTTTTCACAGCAGGCACAATGATATTGATAATGCATTGTTCTTCTCCCAGGATGTTATCCTTTTTATTCTTTGATCATGAAAGATGATTTAGCACCCTATCATAGGAGAGCTTGTACAGGCTTGCAATATGCGATTGTCGATAGTTACATACGATCTATATAGAATTAAAATTAATTACATGCTTGTTGCATAATCAAGAAGAAGAAAGGACCTAATGCCCACAGAATGTGCTGCATCTACAAAGCTAAACATTGCCAATCATAAACAATAAAGCCCGCTTGAAGCGAGCTTTATGTGGAAACTAATTAACTATTACTGCCCTGAACGGATGATGTAATCAAAAGCAGACAGTGATGCCTTCGCACCTTCACCGGTCGCGATGATGATCTGCTTGTAAGGTACAGTAGTACAGTCACCTGCCGCAAACACACCTTTGACATTGGTTTCGTTGCGCTCGTTAATCACAATCTCGCCACGGTTGGTTAGCTCAACAGCAGTTTCTTTTAAGAAATCAGTGTTTGGTAACAAACCAATTTGTACAAAGATCCCTGCAAGTTCAACTGTATGCTCTTCATCTGTGGCACGGTCTTTATATTTCAGACCCGTCACTTGTGAACCATCACCAACCACTTCTGTAGATAAAGCATTTTTGATCACGGTGGTGTTCGGCAAGCTGTTCAGCTTGTCTTGAAGCACCTGATCCGCACGCAGCTTGGTATCAAATTCCACCAAGGTCACATGCTCCACAATCCCTGCCAGATCAATCGCGGCTTCTACACCCGAGTTACCGCCACCGATGACCGCAACACGCTTGCCTTTGAACAGTGGACCATCACAGTGCGGACAGTAGGCTACACCACGGGTTTTATATTCCTGCTCACCTGGAACATTCATCTCTCTCCAGCGTGCGCCGGTCGACAGAATCACGGTTTTCGATTCCAGTTTGGCCCCATTTTCCAGAGTGACTTCAACTAAACCGTTAGATGTTTCATCCGCACCTTTGATGTTGGAGACACGTTGCAGGTTCATGATGTCGACACCATATTCACGTACGTGGGCTTCCATCTCGGCTGCAAACTTCGGACCTTGAGTTTTTTGTACAGACGTGAAGTTTTCGATGTCCATGGTATCCATGACCTGACCGCCCATGCGTTCAGCCACGATCCCGGTTTTAATGCCTTTACGCGCTGCATAGATTGCAGAGGTATTCCCAGCAGGTCCACCACCAATCACCAGGACATCAAAGGCGTCTTTGGCATTCAGCTTTTCCGCATCTTTGGCAGCGGCATTGCTATCCAGCTTGGCAATGATTTCTTCCAGTGTCATACGACCCTGACCGATATGCTGGTTGTCCTGGAATACCATCGGCACCGCCATGATTTTGCGTTCTTCGACTTCTTCCTGGAAGAAGGCCCCATCAATCATGGTCGCTGTAGTGCCCGGGTTATAGATGGCGATCAGGTTGAGTGCCTGAACCACATCCGGACAGTTATGGCAACTTAATGATACGAACACGTCAAAGTTAGATTGAACACCCAGGCTCTTGATATTCGCCAGCACTTCATCAGAGACTTTCGGTGCATAACCTGAAGTTTGCAGCAATGCCAGAATCAGCGAAGTAAACTCATGACCCATTGGCAAGCCTGCAAAGAACACCCGTGGCTCTTCACCGGCCTTGGCAATCCCGAAACTTGGCGCACGTGCATTGGTCCCGTCAAAGCGTGCAGTGACCAGGTCAGACAGTGCAGCCACTTCGGCAACCAGTTCCTGGATTTTGGCTGATTTGTCAGAACTATCCAGAGTGGCGACCAGTTCAATTGGGCCTTCCAGGCGTTCTAATAGGGTTTTAAGTTGAGCTGAAGTATTTTGGTCTAACATTGCTAACGTCTCCAAAGGAGTAAATGTTTACTTGATAACAGGATATTAAATGAATTGAATAAATAGGTAAAACAGTTTGTTTTTATATTGTTGATCGGATTTACAGATTTATTGAAAAATTCATCATTAATTTCAAAGTTCTATATGGGGGTGAAAGATTAATTTTCAAGTAGTTTAGAGCAAGAATAAGGATTTTCAGCTAAGATTAAAACAAGATATTTGAGAATTGAATGATGGAATTACAACGCGGTATTTATCAACATTATAAGGGACAGCTTTATCAGGTGTTTCATGTCGCCACGCACAGTGAAACTGAAGAAAAGCTAGTGGTTTATCAATGTCTTTATGGGGATTATTCAATTTGGGTACGTCCTTTAACGATGTTCACTGAAACCATTACCACTAACGATGATCGTGAAGTGGAGCGTTTTAAATTGATTCAGGCACTTTAAGCCAAACAGACTCAGGGAAGAGTGATGCAAAACTCAGATGAATTTGAAAGATTCATGCAGGAATTATATGAAAAGTTTCATAGGCATGATCTTAAGCAGGCAGATCGCCGGCACCGATATCGCAATATAGAACCAGAATCCGGTCGATTTTTATCTATGCTGATTCGTACGCAACAATCGAAAAGTATTCTGGAAATTGGGACTTCTACTGGTTATTCCACTTTATGGCTGGCAGAAGCGGCTCGGCAGACTCAAGCCATGATTACAACACTTGAAGTTGATGCAGAACGGGTTACTCAGGCAAAGCAATATGCGACAGAAATAGATTTTGCAGATTTAATCAATTTTAAAGTAATTGATGCACAAGTTTATCTGGAGGCAGAACAGGAATTATTTGATTTTATCCTGTTAGATGCTGAACGAGATGCTTATGTCAGTTACTGGCCACATTTGAGTCGATTACTTAAAGCAAAGGGCGGGTTACTGGTAGTTGATAATGTCATTTCACATGCAGCAGAAGTCGAAGAGTTTATTGCCTTAATTCAGCAAGACCCACGTTTTATCATGAGTATTGTACTCATAGGCGCAGGTTTGCTGATGGTGGGATTGCGTTAATTCGATTGGCTCTAATCCATGCAAATTTTATTAAAATGTAAATTATATTCGAGATACTTTTCCACGAATGCGGCTTTGTCTTGGCGTCTTAGCAGGTTGTCATAAATAAATTCAGGTACGGGATGATACAGCTCGGTATGACCATTACTGTATACAATTTTCAGGTGGCGGCTTGAGGGATTGTATTTCCAAGAAATCACGGTAAGCAGTTTTTGCATATGCGTTCCTCCACTGAATATTTCTTATCTTATCATTTGAACTTATGCCATATGGCTCTGCAGATGTATAGCTCAATTGTAAGAATCGGTAAGGATTATGAGAAAGCGAAGCAAAAGATATGCCTGAATTTTTATATGATGGATCAAGAAAAAAATAGGACTGCAATATTTAAAGTCCTAACAAAATCATTTTAAAAAATAAAATCCAGTATTGTGCTGACATAAAAGTTCAAACCATAAAAAACCACGCTAAAAAGCGTGGTTTTTGAATCAGTTCAATCTAATTAAAATTAGATTTTACCCACTAGGTCGATTGAAGGAGCAAGAGTTGCATCGCCTTCTTTCCATTTAGCTGGGCAAACTTCGCCTGGGTGAGCATGTACGTACTGAGCTGCTTTAACTTTACGAAGAAGTTCTTGAGCGTCACGGCCGATACCACCAGCGTTGATTTCAACGATTTGGATTTTACCTTCTGGATCGATCACGAAAGTACCACGATCAGCAAGGCCGTCAGCTTCGATTAATACGTCAAAGTTTTTAGCAAGAGTCCAGTTTGCATCACCAACCATTACATACTGGATTTTTTTGATTTCTTCTGAAGAATCGTGCCAAGCTTTGTGAGTGAAATGCGTGTCAGTAGAAACTGAGTAGATTTCAACGCCTAGTTTTTGGAATTCAGCGTAGTTGTCAGCAAGGTCACCAAGTTCAGTCGGGCAAACGAAAGTGAAGTCAGCTGGGTAGAAGAATACAACAGACCATTTGCCTTTCAGGTCAGCTTCAGTAACTTCAATGAATTTGCCGTTTTGGAATGCAGTTGCTTTAAATGGTTTAACTTCAGTATTAATTAAGCTCATCATTGTCTCCATGATTGAGGTAGTCTTTGATTTTGAATAAGAGTATCGAAATTTTGGTTGATGCTAAAATGGTATTTTTACATTACAAACATCGGAAAAACCGAATTAAGTAAAAATGCGCCACTTCGGCAAAATCGCTTTGTTCATTCAGCAGCATCAAGATGATGGCCTGATGACAAAATTATCTCTTTTTCCTCATGCTAGCAAACATGATGTTGAAACCAAAAAATTCAAGGGGCAATTTGGAAAAAAGTATGATTTCCGCAAAATAATTTAAATATCAATTCGAAACTTAAACTGATGATTAAACCTAATCAAGGGAACTCATGCGGGTCATGTAGAAATTTAGATAGGTTTATGGCGCTGAATTGAGGGAAATCAGGCAGCCAAAGCCAATTTGTCCGGCACTTAACAGAACTACGACTATCTGAAATCTAATGAACCAAGTAAAATAAACCTTTCCTGTTTTTTGATGTGGGTGTTTTCTCTGTGCAGAGTCATTTAAATGTAGATCAATGGATAATGGCGCGTGACCGTCACCGTTTAAATCGACTGAAAAAGGGAAAAGACGCAGATGCCAAGCAGTATCAGGAATTATTTGAAAAATCCAATCTGAAAGTACGGCAACGGCTTGAACGTCTTCCGAACATCAAGCTGAATCAGGATCTACCGGTTACTCAGTACACTGATAAGCTGATTGCCGCGATTCAAAAGCATCAGGTGATTATTGTGGCTGGCGAAACCGGTTCTGGTAAAACCACCCAGTTACCGCAAATTGCTATGCTGGCTGGATGTGGCCTGACCGGAATGATCGGACATACCCAGCCGCGTCGACTGGCAGCCCGCAGCGTATCACAGCGTATTGCCGAAGAAGTTGGCGAAAAACTCGGTGAATCAATTTCCTTTAAAGTACGTTTTACGGAACAGGGTTCACAAGACTCAATTGTGCGTTTGATGACTGACGGTATTTTACTGGCCGAACTGACGCATGACCGCTACCTGACCAAATATGACACGATTATTATTGATGAAGCGCATGAACGTTCACTGAATATCGACTTCATTATGGGTTATCTGAAGCAACTGTTGCCGCGTCGTCCCGATCTGAAAGTCATCATTACTTCTGCAACCCTGGATGTAAACCGTTTTAGCAGTTACTTCAATGGTGCACCAATTTTTGAAGTAGAAGGCCGCAGTTTCCCAGTCGAGCTACGTTATCGCCCGATCTCGGAAATGAGCATTGGCGGTAGTGATGATGACGAGTTTGATGACTTTGAAGAAAATCTGCCTCGCGCTGTGGTCAAAGCAGTCGAAGAATGCTTTCAGGATGCACAGGAAAAAGGCCATCCTGAACATGCCGACATCCTTATTTTTGCCAGTACTGAACAGGAAATTCGCGAGCTACAGGAAACCCTGATCAAACATGGGCCACGCCATACGGAAGTATTAACTTTATATGCGCGTCTGGCGCTGGCTGAACAGCAGAAAATCTTTAATCCTTCTGGTGGTGGGCGACGCATTATTATTGCCACCAACGTGGCAGAAACGGCTTTAACCGTTCCGAATATCCGTTATGTAATTGATAGCGGTTTTGCCCGTATTTCACGTTATAACTATCGTTCACGGGTGCAACGTTTACCAATTGAAGCCGTTTCTCAGGCAGCAGCTAATCAGCGTAAAGGCCGCTGTGGCCGTATTGCACCGGGTGTCTGTATTCGTTTGTATTCTGAGGAAGACTTCCTGAGCCGTCCTGAGTTTACTGAACCGGAAATCAAGCGAACCAACCTGGCATCGGTAATTCTGCAAATGCAAAGTCTGGGGTTGGGTTCACTCGAAGACTTCGACTTCATTGAGCCACCAGATCACCGTCTGGTGAATGATGGACGTAAGCTCCTGATTGAACTGGGTGCAATGGCTGAGAAAAATTCTCCTAAAACTGAAGATGATCAAGCAAATCCCTCTCTTGCGTCGCATAACGCCTCACCCTTCGAGAAAGGGAGACTTCAAAGCCGTGGCTTAACCAAGATCGGTCAGCAAATGGCGAAAATGCCGATTGATCCACGTCTGGCCCGCATGATTCTTGGTGGTGCACATTTTGGCGTGCTGAACGAAGTTCTGGTGATTGTGGCAGCGCTTGCAGTTCAGGATCCGCGTGAACGCCCTGCGGACAAGCAGATGCAGGCAGATCAGAAACATGCACTATTCCGTGAAGCTGATTCTGATTTCCTGTTCTATATCAAGCTCTGGGAGACGCTGCACAATAACCGCGAAAGCATGAGTGAAAATAAGCGCCGTACTTTTGCGCGTAATCACTTCCTGAGCTGGCTGCGTTTACGTGAATGGAAGAAAACTCATGAGCAGCTGGTGGATTTGGCTAAGGGTTTAAAACTGTCATTTAATGAAAATAAAGCCAGTTATGAGAATCTGCACCGTGCCTTGTTGACCGGTCTCTTATCATTTATCGCCAACAAGACCGATGAGCGTAATGTTTTTATGGCGGTGCGTCAGCAAAAAGCACGGATTTTCCCAGCTTCTACCTTGCACAAGACCAATACGCCGTGGGTGATGGCTTTTGAGATGGTGGAAACCTCTCAGGTATATTTACGTACCCTGGCCAAGATTGAGCCGGAATGGATTCTGCTGGCCGCGCGTGACCTGCTCAAGCATCATTATTTTGAACCGCACTGGTCGAAAAAAGCTGGTGTAGTGAATGCCTATGATCAAATTTCATTATTTGGTCTGATTATTGAGCCGAAACGCCCAATCAATTATGAAAAAGTAGATCAGGCAGCCGCGCATGAAATTTTCTTGCGGGATGCTTTAACTACCGGTCATCTAGGGATTACTCCACCATTTTTAAAGCATAACTTGCTTAAACTGGAAGAAGTCGAGCGAGTAGAAGACAAGCTGCGCCGTCGTGATCTGGTTGTTGATGAAGAAACCATTTACCAATTTTATGCCTCGAAAGTGCCGCCTGAAGTGGCCAGCCGGCGTAGTTTTGAAGACTGGCGTGCCACAGTAGAGCCCCAGAATCCGCGTTATTTATTTGTCGATGATGATGCGCTGTGGCTGAATGACCGTCCGACAACACAGCAATTCCCGGACTATTTGCAGAATGGTAGTCTGCGTCTGGCGGCGACTTATCGCTTTGACCCGAGTCATGATGAAGATGGTGCGACGGTTAAAATTCCACTGCAAGCTTTGGCACAGGTCGATGAAGGGATCTGGTCATGGGGAATTCCCGGCTGGCGTCTGGAGCTGATTGAAGCATTACTAAAGTCTTTGCCAAAAGACAAGCGCCGTAATCTGGTGCCAATTCCGGATACTGCACGAAAACTCATGGCAAAAGTAGATGCGCAGGATTTACAGAAACATATTTTTAGTTTCTTGGCATTCCAGCTGCGAGGAGAACAAATCACGGAGAAAGATTTCAGCTTTGACCGGGTAGATCAATATCTGTTGCCTTTTATTAAAGTGACTGATGAAAAAGGTCGTGTCATTGAGCAGGGGCGTGATCTTGCCGAGCTGAAAGCGCGCTGTCGGACTGAAACGCATAGTCCGGTCAAACAGCTTAAAGGTGAATTTAAAACCTTCCCGGAAAGCTTTGTATTTGAAGCCTCACAAAAAGTCACCGGTGTCGTGGTCAAGCAGTACCAGGCGCTGGTTCCGACTAAAGCTTTTTCTGCCCTGGAGCAGAAAGATGAATCGGGTGTGGTGATTCAGACTTTTAATGATCAGGCTGAAGCGATCAAAAAACATCGTGAAGGAGTGATCCGACTGGTGCATATGCAACTCGGAGACTTGACCCGCCAGTTGAAAAAACAGATTTCCAAACCTCTGGCGCTGGCTTATTCACCACTCGGTGATAAGGCACAACTGGAACAAATGTTAGTTTATGCCACACTGCACATGTCTATTAATGAATTACCTGTCAATGCGCAAGAGTTCCAAAAACTGGTTGAAGATGTAAAAAAATCTTTCTTGACTTATGGCCAAGTTGCCCTGAAAGAGATCACGGATATTTATATCCAGTGGCAGGAAATCCGCCGGAAATTATTGGTTTTAGATCATTCTGTGTTTGAAAAAAATATCAATGATATTGAAGATCAACTTGATTTAATGAGCCTTTCTGACTTTGTGTATCGTAAACCTTCCGATGTATGGATCGAATTTCCACGTTATTTGAAAGCCTTGATCTTGCGTTTAGAGCGCTTGCCCAATAATCTACAAAGGGACAATTCCGCCATTGACCAAATTGATCAATGGATGGAAAAATTATTCAAGTTTAAAGATGACCCTCGCCTGAAAGAATTGTATTTCATGGTCGAGGAGTTAAGAATCTCATTGTTTTCACAACCGATGAAAACAAAAGCACCCGTGTCTCCAACTCGCTTGCAAAAAGTATGGGATCGTCTTGGAATCAGTTAAGATATAGGTAATTCAGATAAGGAATTTTACATGGGCATCCGCATTACGGGTACGGGCTTATTCCATCCGGAACATGTCATCACCAATGAAGAATTAGTTGAAAGTTTAAATGCTTATGTGGAACTGTTTAATCACGAAAATGCTGACAAAATCGCTGCAGGCGAAGTTGAAGCACGTCGTGGTTCTAGTGCAGACTTTATTGAAAAAGCATCTGGCGTACAACGCCGTTATGTCGTAGAAAAATCAGGCATTCTTGATCCAAAACGCTTACGTCCTAATTTACGTGAACGTGCAGATGATGAAATTTCACTGCAAGCAGAATGGGGCGTAATCGCAGCCAAGCAGGCGATGGAAAATGCCGGTGTGACTGCCGAAGACATTGATATCGTGATCTTGTCATGTTCGAATTTGCAACGTGCTTATCCTGCCGTAGCCATCGAGATTCAAACCGCTCTAGGTATCAAAGGCTATGCCTATGACATGAACGTGGCGTGTTCTGCAGCAACATTTGGTCTGAAACAGGCTTATGATGCGATCAAAGCAGGCGCGCGCCGTGTGTTATTGGTGAATGTAGAAATTACCTCTGCACATACCGATTTCCGTTCACGTGACTGTCACTTTATTTTTGGTGATGTGGCAACCGCTTCAATTATTGAAAATACTGACAGCAAAACCGGTTTTGAAATTCTGGATTCTGAGTTGTTTACCCAGTTCTCGAATAACATCCGCAATAACTTTGGTTTCCTGAATACTTCTGAAAATGCTGACATTGATGACAAACGTTTCCGTCAGGATGGTCGTAAGGTATTTAAAGAAGTCTGTCCACTGGTTGCGAAAATGATTACTGCGCAACTGGAAAAGAATCAGATTGAGCCGACAGGTGTTAAACGCTTCTGGTTACACCAGGCCAATGCCAGCATGAATGAACTGATCCTGAAACTGGTCGTTGGTAAAGAAAATGCCAAACCTGGTCTGGTACCGATCATTCTGAATGAGTTTGCCAACACTTCTTCTGCTGGGGTGATCATCGCCTTACACCGTACTGCACATGAAGTTGAAGATGGTGAGTACGGCGTGTTGTGTTCATTTGGTGCGGGTTATTCGGTAGGTTCGATTCTGGTCCAAAAGCGCGTGGCATAATCCGGAGTAGATAGGGAGCAGACAGCTTGCAGGTCAAACATGATGGGCAATGGATTAGACGCTTAAGTGCCTTATCCAAATTATATTTTACCCCTACCTTTTTAGGGGCTGAATATATTGATGCCAGTCGGCCTGCAATGTATGTCGGTAATCATTCCATGTACGGCATCTTTGATTCGCCGATGCTGATTGATTACCTCTATAACGAACATAAAGTGGCTGTGGTCAGTATTGCGGATCATAGCCATTTTTATGTGCCCTTGTGGCGTGAAGCCGTGAAAAAGTTTGGGGCAGTCGATGGCATCCAGCATTATGTACGTGTTGTGATGCAGCAGGGCTATTCCATTCTGGTGTTTCCGGGAGGTGGGCGCGAAGTACTCAAACGTCAGGGTGAACAGTATCAACTGATCTGGAAACAACGCTACGGGTTTTTAAAGCTGGCTCAGGAATTTAACTATGATATTGTCCCTTTTGCCGCGCTTGGTGGGGATGAAGTCTATGAGATTGGCTTTGATGCCAATAAGATCATCCAGCATAAATATTTTCAAAAACTCCTCAAAGTACCACAACTCAATAAATTATTACGTCAGGGCGATGTGATTCCATCTTTGCCTAAACGATTATTCCCAAAACGCCTGCCATTTTATTTTCAGTTTATGCCGCGACAATCGATTGCTCAGGTTCAGACTCAGGAAGAGCTGATTGCATTTCGACACAGCTTGCAGCAACATATTTATACCGGCTTGGCCGAGCTTAAGGCGCTACGTCAGCAAGACTAAAAAAGAAAAATTCTTCCTGTAAAATCTAGGCTATGATCTATTGAAATGTTCTATTTTTAGCAATGAGGATGCATGGACGGTTTTATAGTGCAAGTGATGCCATAATGTATTTTTAAGTGTTCACTGATTGGCGATCAAGGACTCAGCATGATCCAATATAAAAATAAGATGATTCTAAGATGACCGAGGTGTACGTATGGAACAGGAAAGCTTGGTAGCATCTTTAAGGTTATTGGCACAACAATGTTTAAGGATTTCTCCAGAGCTGAACCAGCTTTATCTTGACCAGATGGCGATGATTGGTCATCTGAATGCACAAAATTTAATAAAAATTCAGCAGGATCAACACCGGATTGAATTGGTGGATGGCCTGTTTCATATCCAGTTTCATGCTCCACGTGCATTAGACTTTGGAACTACGTCTGCTTTGCTAGACAGTCATTTTTATTTTCAGCAACTCAAGGCAGAAGCCCTGGAGGAATTCTTTTTACAGGATATCTATTTCCTGACCGGGGATTTAAAACCACAGCATTCGCTGTATTTACGCGACAAAGCCAAACAGTTACGTCAACTTATTCTGGCTCAGGTTTATGCGTGGGTTAATGGCCCGGAACGGGTGTTCGAATTTCTGCAGAAAATGTCGATTGTTCAAGCTGAGATTGTCGACCAGCAGCTGATCAAGGCCGGGTTGTATATAACACCCGTCATGCAAAACTTTGTTCAGGATGAACAAGAGATTCCGCAGCAGATTCTTGAACGCTTGCAACAGGCTTTTTCTTTGGAGTGCCTGCAGCAGGATGAATTCCTGTCGATCCAGTCATTGATGGACAGTCTGGATGAGTTCTGTTTTAGCGCCGCACAGTTTTTGCCTCCGGCGATGTTCCGGATTATGTCGCTATCTTTTGAAGAGCGCTTTAATCTGCATGAACTGAATGATCATACTGATGATATCTGTTTGCTATATCGGCATGCTGAGGAGCAGAGCAACTTACTCGGTTTTGTCCGTTTGATGAACCGGGACGTGTGGCATCGGGATGATTTATTATCCAAACGGAATTTCCTGGAAAATTATCCGTATTTATGGCAGAAAAAGGTGGCCCGATTGCCACTGTTTGACTGTCATCGTGCAGTAAACTGGATCTTCAAGCAACCGGCCGAGGTATTAGACTGGATCAGTAATAATATCCAGCATAGCAGTGTGCGGGTCGCAGTAACGGCCTTAAGTTTTGTAGACAGCCATCATATTCATCCGCAGATTATTCTGGCGACTTTGCAATATTTTCAATATGTCTCGGCGCGACTGTTTATTCATAGCATGCATGAATATGCGATCCAGCACGACTGGTTTCAGCATCAGCATAATCAGGCGGTGGTATTAAAAGGCACACGCCAATCAATTGAAGATCAACGGATTGCGATTAGCCCTTCAATTCTGTATCTGGACGAATGGATGGAGCTGCTGCGCAATGTGGTCAAAATGGATGATCAACTGACTAAAAAGGTTTATTTGAACTTGAGCCGGATGATGCAGGCTTATATGCAGCATTTATATAAAATTACGGCGCATTTATCAGATGATGTTCTGGTATATATTCAGCCTCAAAGCCAGCAAAACCGTGATTTCTATAATGTTCTGCACCGCTATCGCATTCCTTTTACTGAGTTCAGGCAGCTGTTTTATTTGCAAAGCGGGCATGTACGTGAGTCGCTATTTGACAGTTATGTGCGTGACTATCTGGTGGAGTATTTTTCCAGCCATACAGAAATACCGAAAAATCTGAGCTGGACCAGTTTGTTTCATCAGGCGGTGATCTGGCATGATCAGATTCAAAAGCAGGAAATGATCGCCAAGCTGAAAAAACAGTTTGCACTGGTGAACTGGACACCAATCACTCAGGTTTCATTTTTACTGTATTTCAACTGGCGTTTTGAAGAGCTTAAAACTTTGGAGCGGATTTTAGAGGAATCTAAAATTTTCAGGAACTGTCTGGCGGCAAGCTATGCTCAGCAAATTGTGGAAGGGCAGTATGTGGCCTTTCGTATGTCTCATCCGGCTGTGCGTCTACCCTTGATCTTGGGGTGTCAATTGGTGAATGGACAGGTGATTTTTGATCAGCTGGAATATCCGAATAACCACAAAGCAGAAGCTGAATACAGCAATATCGCCATGCATTTTATTAACTGGCTCAACTTGCAGGCCTGACAGTTCAATACAGCTTGTTTTCCGCTATGACGCTTAACTTTTCCGCTAAAAATCGTTAGGCTATAGCCGTTCTTTTACGGTATTGCTCTTATGAAACAGGAAACTGCCCTTAAGTTACTCAAAGCAGGAGAAAATGTCTTTTTAACCGGTTCTGCCGGTGCGGGAAAAACCTATACGCTGAATCAATATATTAATTATTTAAAGGCGCGTAAGGTCGCCGTTGCCATAACTGCATCTACTGGTATTGCAGCTACACATATGAATGGCATGACCATTCATACCTGGGCAGGCATTGGCATTAAAGACTTTTTGTCTGAAGAAGACTTAAAGCGGATGAAAGAGCGCAAATACTTAAAAGAACATCTGGAAAATGCGCAAGTCCTGATTATTGATGAAATTTCCATGCTGCATGCCAAGCAGCTGAATCTGGTCAATCAGGTATTGAAATATTTCAAGGAAAGTGATGAAGCTTTCGGTGGTATTCAGGTGATTGTGGCAGGGGACTTTTTCCAGTTGCCACCAGTTGGTAAAAATGATGAGCGCAACCGGGACAAATTCTGCTTTATGTCAGATGCGTGGGTTGAAGCCAAGTTTCGCGTCTGTTACCTGACCGAGCAGCATCGTCAGGGCAATGATTATCTGAATGACATCCTGAACGCGATTCGTGCACAGGCGATTAGCCATGAACATCGTACGGCTTTACAGGCAACCCGACATCAAGAAATCGGCGATACCTATACGCGCCTGTATACGCATAATATGGATGTGGACAGTATTAACTTTAAACATCTGAATGAAATTGACAATGATCCACGCCAGTTTGATGCGCAGTGCGATGGCAATGAAAAGCTGATCGAGACTTTAAAATCGTCAGTGCGAGCGCCTGAAGCCTTAACCTTGAAAAAACATGCCAAAGTCATGTTTGTAAAAAACAACTTTGATATGGGTTATATCAATGGCAGTCTGGGCGAAGTCATCAGTTTTGAAGAGGATGATGAATATGGTGTGCTGCCTAAAGTCAAATTGACCGATGGTACTACATTGGTGGTTGAGCCTGAAACCTGGTCGGTAGACAATGAGGCCGGTAAAACCATTGCCAGTTTCCAGCAGATTCCATTGCGTCTGGCTTGGGCGATTACCATTCATAAATCACAAGGCATGACTTTGGAAGCCGCTGAAATTGATCTGAGTCATACCTTTGAAAAAGGCCAGGGCTATGTCGCCTTGTCCCGTTTAAAAAGCTTAAATGGCTTACGTTTAAAAGGCTTTAATGAACAGGCTTTGGAGCTCGATAGTCTGGCGATTAAAGCCGATCGCCGTTTTCAGGAACTTTCTGATGAAGCCGAAGCGAATTTCGAAAATGTCGATTTGACTGCGCAGCACAAAGCCTTTATCCGACATTGTGGCGGGACTTTGAATGAAGTTGAAATCCAGCGCAATGAGAAGAAAATTGCCAAGAATGCTGGAAAACAAAGCTATGCCACTGCAACGTTAGATGAAACGCGTGAACTGTTTGAAGAAGGCTATGAAATTGCCGATATCGCGACTGAACGTGGTTTGACTCCGGCAACCATCATCAATCATTTGGGACGTTTGCATAAAGAGCAGGGACTGGATATTTCAGTTGCCCATCCGGGTGAAGAGGTCGTGGAGCAGGTGCGCAAGATTTATAAACGCTTGACCAAGCGTCAAAATTCGGAACATTTTAATGATGACGGTTCTATTAAGCTGCGTCCGATTGTGGAATTGACTACGCCTAAAATGGCTTATGACCAGGTGCGTCTAGCACTACTATTTGTAGAGTAATCATCAAAATGATGTTTAAGAGTTCTTAAGATGCACAGTTTATTCGTATACGGCACGCTTCGTCCGCAGCAACCCAATGCCCATGTGATGGAACGGATTGGGGGAAGCTGGAAAGCCGGTTATATTCGTGGGCATTTGCAGCAGCGCGGTTGGGGTGCTGAGCTGGGCAGTCCGGGTATTCAGCTCAGTGATTCGGGAGAGACTGTTACCGGTTATGTATTCATATCCGAGAATCTCCCTAAATATTGGAATGAGCTGGATGTATTTGAAGGCGATGAATATCAACGTATTCCGGTTAAAGTATATTTGGAAAATGGTCAGATGGTAGAAAGTTTGGTCTATGCTTTGAAAGATTAGACTGGTAGGTGTCATTTATTGAATTTCTGATTTTTATCAGGTCACCGCTTTTAAAAATCATTCACTTTCCTTTGCTTGAATTTTGAAAGATCGAATTAATAAATATTCCGTTGATTTGATAGTATCTTCTGAGCAAGCCTGACGTACTGCGTTAGAGATTAGCGCAAGATAATCATCGGGCGATCTGCATATTTCCCGTTATATGATTATTTTTGAGAAATCTTTGCATACTGGTGAAGGGCGCTGATGATTTGAACATTATTGTGTACTAATCAATAAGGATAAAATCCCAGCCGCAATTAAAGGACCGACTGGAACACCGCGTAATACTGCTACACCTGCTACTGTGCCTAATAACAGTCCGGCCACTACATCTGGCTGATTGGACATCAGCTTCACTCCACGTCCTCCCAGCCAAGCGACAAAGACCCCAATCGCGATTGCCAGCAAAGACTTCCAGCTCAGGAAAGATTTGAGAATACTTTCCCCTGAAATTTTGCCACTGGCAATCGGTGTCAGAACACCAATGGTCAGAATAATAATGCCGATATTTAAACCGTGCGCCTGTACATAAGGCAATAAACTGTTGAGTGGCGTGATTTTTAAAACAATTAACACCGCTGCAGCAATGGTGACGGCACTATTGTGACTGAAAATACCGCAAGCCAGTAAAACCAAAAGAACAATCAGATTCAGATCAAGTTGCGACATAAGTGGGAGAGATAGAGTGAAAAATAAAGCTATTGTAGAGCTTTTCAACGCATGATACCTAGAAAACAGCGGAAGAAACCAAATTCATGACTGATTCAGGATAGAATGCACAGGTCTTCACTCGATACAGGTATAAACAGATGCTATTGGAAAAAATGTTGCAGTCACAAGGTTTCGGCTCCCGCAAGCATTGTCAGCAACTGATTAAAAATGGTGCTGTTTCAATTCAAGATGAAGTGATTGATAATCCCAAACATAAACTGGATTTGAATAACTTAAATTTCGAGGTGTATGGGAAAAGTCATACCTATCGGGAAAAAGTCTATATCGCCTTAAACAAGCCACAAGGCTATGAGTGTTCGCATCAGGCGACGCATCATTTTAGTGTGTTTGACCTGTTTGATGACATTCTGTTGAATCGGGGGATTCAGTGTGTGGGGCGTCTGGATCAGGATACCACCGGACTGTTATTGCTGACCGATGATGGACAGTTCCTGCAAGCGCTAACCCATCCGAAAAAGCATGTCGCCAAAGTTTATCAGATGCAAACTGCAGATCCAGTCACGGATGAACAGATTCAGCAACTAGAACAAGGTGTTGAATTAAGAAATGAAAAAGGCATTTTTGCAGCTACTGAAGTAATTCGTTTGGCTGAGAACCGTCTGCAAATGACTATCCATCAAGGGGTCTATCATCAGGTAAAGCGCATGCTGGCTGCCGTAGGCAATAAAGTTGAACAGTTGCACCGTGCAAAAATAGGTGCTTTGGCCTTGCCTGAATTGGCTGAAGGAGAGTGGCTGTATTTAAATGTGGAACAGGTAGCGCAGGCCAAATTCCGCTCGGAATAATAAATTTTTTATTCGCTTGAAATGTGATTAAAAAGTTCAGGACTTATTTCAGGAAACAGTGATAGGTCTGAAATTCATCATCCTTGATAAATCCCATAGATTCATACAATTTATGCGATTGATAATTATTTTTTTGGGTTTCCAGGGTAATTCTTAAGGCCTGTTCATGTTTGGCAAATAAAATTGCGGTATCAATCAGTTGTTTGGCTGCGCCCTGACGCCGAAAAACCGGGGTGATATAGACATCATCCAGAATATAATAGGTCGAGCAGGCTACCGAAGAAAAACCCAGATACAGGATAATAAAGCCGGCAAAGGTATCATTTTTGGTATTGATAAAAATAACAGTCTGCCCATCTTCAAAACGCTGTTTTAAAAATTGGTAAGAGAGTTCAGGATTGGAAGACGTACCATAAAACTGTCGATATTCATCAAATAATATCGCCAGCTGATTCAGGTCTGCTGACTGGGCGCGTCGTACGAGCATTGCATACTCCATGCTAATTTTTTATTGATTATCAGCATCAAGCATAGCGAAGTTTGGGAGTGGCAGGTTTTAGAAATTGTTCGGAAATGCAACAATGTTAAATTTTGTCGCTTTCACCCAAAATGGCATTCAGTTCTTCAAATAAATCAAGATGATCATCATCCAATGCAATCTCCTGATCATCGAGTAGATTCAGGGCAGAACTGGAAAGCGCATTTTGCTCGGTTTTAGCTTCATTTTGTTTTAGCTTGCGCAGCCGGATCAGTTGTTCCAGATTGATATTCTGGTTTTCAATCGAGAAGGGGATCGATTTGGTAATCACCACTTGCTTGAAAAAAAGACGCACTGCCTGAGCTGGCGTAATCCCCAATTGCTTAAATACTGCAAAGGCTTGTTTCTTCTCTTGCGAGTCCAAGCGAATTTGATAAACTTCAGTTTTTCTCATAATATTTTTAAAGCTTTAAATTACTTAACTTTTCGCCTTTATTCTAATCAATTACGTTTGAAATTCAATCTTAAAGCAACCGATTTTAGAAAATAATCTGTAATGACAAGTGATTTACAGTGTCAATTCAAGTTGCGAGCTGAAATTCATGCTTTTCTGCGTGATCGGATCAACAAATTGAATATGTTTGGCCAATAAACTTAAAGGTGCAGAAAAATCATCTTCCGCCTTGTGCACTACTTGGGGGTAAAAGGGATCGTGCTGAATCGGAATACCCAGATGATTCAAGTGCACCCGTAATTGATGCTGCTTGCCAGTATGTGGTTTTAGCTCATATTTGGCCCATTCTGTATTATGTTCCAGCAGGTCGATCGCCGTCTCGCTATTCGGCGTTCCGTCTAGCACGTGCATGGTATAAAAGGGCTGTCCCTTTTCCATTCTTAATCGCGTGATCAATGGAAATTTTAAATCAGGTTGATAGGCCGCAATCGCATGATAGGTTTTTTGCACCTGCCGTGTAGCAAATAATTGTTGATACAGGCCACGTGATTCCACACATTTGGAAATCAGGACCACACCTGCCGTTTCACGATCCAGCCGGTGAATAGGCGTTAAATGCTCATTGCCGGTTTGCTTTTTAAGACGAACCAATAGCGTTTCCTGCACATATTGTCCGGTCGGGCTCATGGTCAAAAAATGCGGTTTATCGACCACCATGAAATACTCATTTTCAAATAAAATCTGATGTTGAAAAGGCACATGCACTTCATGTGCCAAAAAGCGATAATAGAAACAATGGCTATTGGCCTGAAATGGACTTTCTGTGCTTAATCTGTTGCCTTGGGCATCATAGACTAAACCCTCGGCGAAACGAGATTGCCATTCATCTGCTGTGATATGCGCGAATTGTGTGCATAAATAAGCAAAAACTGTCAGGGACGCATCCGGACTGGCTGGCAAAAATACTTTACTGGCACTGACCCCATTGAGCATGGGCGGGTTAAATTCAACAGTTGGTTGCATGGCAGGCAGATTAACCTCTTAAGGAACAGATGCTGTGAAAAAATACAGTTTCTCACACGGGTGAATAGGCTTTTAAAGCGTGGCGATGCTATCATATTTATTCTTTTGCATCATGTCGTGAGTAATATGCCTTATTCATTTAATGTCACTTTAAATCATGAAGACGATACCCAAAAACTGGCCAAAGTTCTGGCGGAAAATTTCCCTGCGGGAGTCGTGTATCTGATTGGTGACCTGGGGGCAGGAAAAACGACGTTAACGCGTTATTATTTGCAACAGCTGGGTCATCAAGGTTCAGTGAAAAGTCCAACTTATACACTGGTCGAACCCTATCAAATTAATGGTCAGGATATTTTTCATTTTGACTTGTATCGTCTGAATGATCCGTATGAACTGGAACTGATGGGCATCCGGGATTATCTGGAAACACCGAATGCGCTATTTTTATTTGAATGGCCGTCCAAAGGTGGTGATGAAATTCCGCAAGCTGACCTGATTATTGAAATTTTAAAATCTGAAGATGAACTTACCCGTACTGCAAGCCTGATTTCATCGAATCTTGCTTTACGAGAGGCTCTGGAGCGTCAATTTTCACATGTCGAATGATTTAAGTCTGCGCCGTATTCGTGCCCTTGATCCTGCACTTGCCAACCAGATTGCCGCAGGTGAGGTGATTGAACGTCCGGCTTCTGTGGTCAAGGAGTTACTGGAAAACTCGATTGATGCGGGGGCGACAGAGCTGATCATTCGGGTCGAACAGGGCGGCAGTACTTTAATTGAAATCATCGACAATGGACGCGGAATTCATCATGAGGATTTACCGCTGGCCGTGATGCGTCATGCCACCAGCAAAATCCAGAGTGCTGATGAGCTGTATGCGATTAGCAGTCTGGGCTTTCGTGGCGAAGCACTGGCGTCGATAGCAGCAGTTTCACGCCTGACCATGATCAGCAGTCAAAGTGACGAGGGCATCGGTTATCAGGTCGAAGTCAATGGCACGGCTTTTGATCATCAGGAAATTCAGGCTGTTGCGGCCTCAAAAGGGACGCATATCCGGGTTCAGGATTTGTTTTTTAATGTGCCTGCACGGCGTAAATTCCTGAAAAAACCGGGCACTGAATTGGGTCATATCGAAGAAATTGTGCGCCGTATGGCACTGACGCATTTTGATATCCGTTTTGTGCTAGAACATAATGAAAGCATCAAACTGAATTTACCCGTGGCGGATAGCGGCGCTTTGCGTTTTCAGCGGGTACAGCAATTGCTTGGCCGCCAGTTTACTGAAAATGCCTACTGGATGGATGCAGACAGTATCAACATGCGTTTGTCTGGCTGGCTTGGCCATCCTTCAGATGCACGTGCACAGGCTGATTTGCAGTATGTCTATGTAAATGGCCGGATTGTCAAAGACAAAACCATTTCCCATGCCTTACGGATGGCCTATGACGGCATCCTGCATGGGCATCAGCATGCGGCTTATTTACTGTTTTTAGAAGTTGATCCGGAAAATGTTGATGTGAACGTCCATCCGACCAAGCATGAAATTCGCTTCTTGAATCAACGTGAAGTACATGAGTTTGTGCGGCATTATACCAAGGAAACGCTGGCACAATTCCAGACTGCGACTGCGGATCTGGCCGAGGCGATGAAACAGGATGAGCAGCCTGGCTTGACGGCCCCGCAACCACGTTATCAGGAGCAGTTTAGCCTGCATCAGAATGTGTATTCGCAACAGCAGATGGCTAGACCCACATCTATTACAAGTGCTCACGAAGCTTTGGATGTACTGACCGATTTCGAATCTTCACGTCCGCAAGTTGTGAATTATCCCCGAGATTACGATGCATCCTCTGCAGGTTCACAGCAGCTGAATAATGCATTGAAAAGTTATCTGGCTCCGTTGAGAGAAAGTTCGGAAACCGAAATATTCAGCCCTGAGCAGTCTTTTCAGACACATGTAAACACTAAAGTGGATGAGCATCCATTGGGCATTGCTATTGCCCAGTTACATGGCATTTATATTCTGGCGCAAAATACCGAAGGTCTGATTATTGTGGATATGCATGCGGCGCATGAGCGTATTGTCTTGCAGCAAATGAAATCGGCTTGGGATAAACCTGAATTCTGGACATCACAGCAATTGCTCATTCCAAAAGTCGTGAATATTAGCCGGATGCAGGCCATGCGTGTCGAAGAGCTGAAAGAGCAGTTGGCACGTTTGGGGCTGGAAATCGATCAGTATGGTGATGAGCAAGTTATCGTACGTGGTGTACCGGCTATTCTACACAAGGCCGATTTCGATGCCCTGATTCCTGAATTATTGAATGATTTAGATCCGGGGGATCAAGCACAAAGCCTATTGCAGAAGCGTGACCAAATTTTGGCGGGAATGGCCTGTCATGGTGCAGTGCGAGCGCATCGTATCCTAAGTTTGTCTGAAATGAATGCTTTATTACGGCAGATGGAACAAACCGAATTTGCCAGTCAATGTAATCATGGTCGTCCGACTTGGCGCGCCTTTCCATTGGCTCAACTAGATAAACTTTTTGCTCGAGGAGAGTAGTTTTACATGTCCAATCAATTGCCGGTCATCAATTTAATGGGGCCAACTGCAAGTGGTAAAACCGCTTTGGCATGTGAACTGTATGAGCAAGGGGGATTTGAGCTGATTTCGGTCGATTCTGCACTGGTTTATCGGGAAATGGACATTGGTACAGCCAAACCTTCTAAAGAGGAACTGGCGCGCTATCCGCATCATCTGATTGATATTATTAGTCCACTTGAAGTGTATTCTGCAGCCAACTTTGTCGAAGATGCTTGCCGCCTGATTGATGATATTCATGTGCGTGGTAAAACCCCGATTCTGGTTGGCGGAACCATGCTGTATTTTAAGGCCTTGCTTGAAGGTTTGTCAGATAACCTACCAAGTGCAGACTATGCTATCCGGGCAGAGATTGAAGCCAAGGGTGAGCAGGAGGGCTGGGAAGCGGTTTATGCAGAATTATGTGCAGTCGATCCGATTGCCGGTAAAAAATTCAAGGTTAGCGACAAGCAGCGCATTATTCGAGCCTTGGAAGTTTTTAAATTGACTGGTGAGCCGATTACAAAACTACAGGCAGAACAACCTAAAAACTTACCATATCGTTACAGTTTCCATAATTATGCACTGATGCCAGATCGGTTAGAATTACATGGGCGTATTGAACAACGTCTGGAAATTATGTGGAAAAGCGGTTTTTTAAATGAAGTTGTGAATTTAATTGAAAAATACGATTTTAATGAAAATTTACCTTCCATGCGTTCAGTGGGTTATCGTCAGGCTATGGAATTCTTAAAAAATGCTGATAAAACCAAGGAAAAGCAACGGGAAATGGAGGATAAAGCTTTATTTGCGACACGACAACTTGCAAAACGTCAATATACGTGGTTAAGGTCTTTGCAAGAAAAGCATAAATTTACAACATATTTTACGCTACAGCAGGCTCAAGAAGACTTGCGAAACTGTCACGGATAAAGCAAAATTTAGGGACTATCTTTTTTATAATTTTTAATTGAAAAATAGAGATAGTTTTTGCGCTGATTTTTAATTTTTTTGGAGTTATAACATGTCTAAAGGTCAAACTTTACAAGATCCATTCTTGAATTCTCTCCGTAAGGAACGTATCCCAGTATCTATCTTCCTGGTAAACGGTATTAAATTACAAGGTCATATCGAATCTTTTGACCAATACGTGGTTTTATTAAAAAATACAGTAAGCCAAATGGTTTATAAGCATGCAATTTCAACTGTAGTACCTGCACGTAATCCACGTCCTGCTGGCGCGCCTGCTGGTCCACAAGGTGCGGGCTTCGGTGGTCAAGGTGCTGCAGGTGGCTTTGGTGGCGGTCAAGGTGCTGGCGGCTTCGGTGGTCAAGGTGGTTTTGGCGGTCAAGGCAGCGGCTTCGGTGGTCAAGGTGGCTTCGGCGGTCAAGGCGGTGGCTTTGGTGGTCAAGGCGGCTTTGGTGGTCAAGGTGCCGGCTTCGGTGGTCAAGGTGGCTTCGGTGGTCAAGGTGCTGGCTTTGGTGGTCAAGGCACTGGTTTTGACAACGACACTAAATTTGAAGACTCTTCAGACGATGAAAACAATCGTTAATCGAGTTTGAAAATTAAAAAACCTCTCTATATGAGAGGTTTTTTTATATCTGTACGTTTTAAGTTTTTTAAATAAAAAGCCAACGAGATGTCGTTGGCTTTTTAGGATTATGGTAAGGCTTAACGGTTACGTTTAGGATCCAGTTGAGGATCTTTGATTTCTACATAAGCATTATTGCGCGTTTCACGTAACCAGCTATCTAATTCGGCATCAAATTGACGTTCACCAAGCAATTGGCGAGCCATACGTTCCTGATATTCCTGTGTCATATCTTGTTGGCGTGTTTCACTCACTTGCAGAATATGCCAGCCAAACTGGGATTGAAATGGTTTACTGAACTGACCTACTGGGGTGCTTTTCATCTGCTGTTCAAATTCAGGTACCATTACCCCTGGGCTAACCCAGCCAAGACTTCCGCCATCACGAGCCGAGCCAGTATCATTGGAGAACGTTGAAGCTAAAACAGTAAAATCTTCACCTTGTTTGAGGCGGTTATACAGACTATCAATCATTTGTTTGGCATTTTCAGGACTGACCACTTCAGACGGTTGAATCAGAATGTGTCGTGTTAAATATTGAGGAACAAGGGCTTTCTGTTCGCCACCTTTACGTTCCAAGAGCTTCAGAACATGTACACCATCAGCGACAGGAATCAGTTCAGAAGTTTGACCTGGTTGCAGGGTGGTCACGCGTGCAGCCAGTTCTGCTGGAATTTCTGACAGGTTTCTCACACCCATATCAGCAGCTTCGACTTTAACGCCGCCAGTGCTGTACTTTTTGCTGATCGCCTGAATGTCATTGCTGCTATTTAATTCTTGCTTTACCTTTGTTGCAATTTGTTCAGCATTTTCACCGCTTATCCGTAAATGCAGTACATGGACCTGACTGCCAAGCAAAGCTTGACCTTGCGGGGTATTTAGGAAGTTTTTAACATCTTGATCTGTAATTTGAATACGTGAAGTCACGATTTGTTGACGTAAACGATTCAGTGCTAAATCTTCAGCGATACGGTTACGTAAAGAAGCATAGGTATTGGGCGCCATGGCATCCAGTTTCTGCTGGAATGCTTCCAGACTCGGTGAACCAGAATCACGGGCAACTTTCAGGACGGCTTCATTTAAAGCTTTTTCATCTGGACGAATATTATAACGTTTAACTTGTTCAAGCTGTGCCTGACGAATAATCAGTTGCTCTAAAGCTTGTTGCTCAAGATATTGTTGTAATGGAACTGCCTTTTTCTGTTTTTGCAGCTGATGTGAGATTTCGGCTACACCTTGAGCCAGGTCACTACGTAGAATGATACTATTGTCGACTACAGCTACAACTTCATCTTTAGGTTGGGCAACAGCAAAAGTCGTCATCGCTGAAGAAAGGCATAGCGCAAGTGCGGTTGCTTTAAAAATTTGTTTTAACTGTTTTGTCTTCATTAACGTTCTGTCCAAGTTTGATTGATATTGTTAAAACCTAGAATACGATTTTCTAGTAATGAGGTGAGTTTGCTGCTTAACCCACCTAAGCCTTTCAGGCTGACTTCGGCCATAATAGCGCGTTTGGCTTTGACGCTTGAATCATTAACGTCGTCTAAGTCATTGTAATATGAGCGACCGTAAACAGAAACTCCCCAACAGCATGACTCATAGTTCACGCCAAGTAAATATTCCCGTGCGACACTATTGTCGAGGTCAAACTGGGCATGTCCAACCAGACGCCAGTTGTTGGCAATCGGCTGGATAAATGAACCCACCACATGATCATAGCTCTTTTGACGGTTCGGAATATCTTTGCGATAGAAATAGCCTAGGTTATAAAGATTGCCTTGCTCACCGGTATAATAAACCTGCAAATCTCGTTGGGCATTCGATCCATTCGACATCCAGCTTGAGTTCAGATTAACGTGAACATTATTTGACAGCTGGCTGGTCAGTTGAATTACAGGGCCAGTATGACTTTCACGGTCGAATTCATCTGCATCATTTTCCAACGTTACACGGCGATCTTCAAAGAAAAAGCTCTGTCCAATGCTGGCACGCAGGCGCTCCAGACCTTCTTCATTAAATAGGCTATAGCTCAGACCTAAAGAGGCAAAGTTATTGTCTTCCAGGCGGTCATTACCATAAAAGCGACGCGCACTGAAGAGTTGATCATAATTAATCGAAGCAACGACTGAATCAAAATTTGGTTGATTCTGCTGGTTTTCATATGGTGAATACGCATAGAACAAACGAGGCGTTAAGGTCTGTAAATACGTACCTTCTTTTTCGAAAATTAAACCGGTGTCCAGCGTGAATTGTGGTACCACAATTGAATTATTTTCACTAGACGCGCTACGGCTTTGGGTTTTTTCATCATAGAAAGTATTGATGTTACGTACAGTTGCCTGAGGTATGAAGAATGACCACGGGGTAAAATGATTATAACGCACGGAAAAGTCGTTATAGATCCGTGTACCACTTGGCTGATATACCTTCTCACCCGTTGGATCAGTATCAGCGAAATTTCGCAGGTCTTTCTGGAAATAAGCCGTATCGTTATTAAACTCAAGCTGTAATCCCAATGGATTGCCAGTTTTGTAATTGACTAAAAGCTGCGGCAAACGTGCATAAGGGCGGTCTTCATCCAGTACAGTTGGATCTAGGGTTTGGAAGTCTTCGACTTTGAATTGTGCCTTTAAGCCAGGAATACCATTTTTGTAATTGACTTCCCAGGCACGGCGTAAGTTCAGGTCAGTTTTAGAGTTCGGGTTGTTATCCAGATCGGCAAAGTAATCTTTGTCTGAAGCGTAGTTATATTCAAGGTTGGTGGAAAGCTGATTATTGATCTGCCAGTTATGTAAGAAATGCAGGCTTTTACGGTCTTCGTCGCTATAGCTTTCATCGGAAGGTAAATAACCTCCCCAAATACGGCCTTCACCATAATTCTCAGTCAGATAACGGAACTCGCCATCCAGCATTACACCACGATCGCCAATATAACGCGGCGTAATTGTCGCATCATATTGTGGTGCTAAATTCAGGTAAACCGGAACACCCAGTTCCAGACCACCATCATTGGTAAAGCCAAATGTCGGCGTCAGAATACCGGTAGTGCGGCGGTCATCAATCGGGAAGTTGAAATAGGGAACTGCCAAGACTGGAACATCTTTAACATAAAGTTTTGTATTCCGGGTTTCACCACGTCCGGTTTCCTGGTTCAGCTTGATCTTTTCTGCCTGAATTTTCCAGGTTGGTTTTTGCTCAGGTGGACAGGTGGTATAGGTCGCATTTTCCAGTTCTACCGTCTCGGTCGAAGTTCTGGCGATCTTTTCTGCCCGACCATGCGCATGTTGCTGCTCGGCAATATAGAAGCTGTTATTTAGGTCGCCTTCTTGGGTCTTTAAATTATAATTAATATCATCACTTTGTGAGAGCAGGCCACCCTGAGCAAGCTGTACCCGACCTTCTGCTTTGGCATAGGTCTGGGTTTGATCGATCGTTACGCGTTCAGCACGAATCTGGCGACCTTGCTGGTCAATGATGACATTGCCTTCTAAATAAGAGTCACCTGCTGGATTGTAGTGTCCATAATCTGCAGTAATGGTGGATGTAGCCTGATCTGGCGCAACGGTTGCTGCATCTGGGGCAATCGGGGTCACCCAGGTGCCTTCACAATAAGCCGAACTTAAATATTTTTCCTGCCGCTGCTGTGCTTCAGCTGAGGATTTGTCGACATAGTATTGTGAAAAGAATGCTTCACCTGGATAGGTCTCATTTATGCGCTGTTTGAGTTGTTCTGCATTTACATCGGACGAGACATTTGATGCAGCATAGCCGGAGGCTGAGCTGCCACATAAAAGGGTTAAGATCGCAGTCGCTAGAGGATTTATTTTAAAGTGATGCTTCATTTGTCTCATTAACCAATCATGCTTTTATCGCAATTAATTATTGTCGCATCATAGAGAAAAAGTTGATAAGTAGCTACACTTAGCACTTTAAAAACTCAGCCTGTATTAGAATTAATTGCAAATGAATACACAACGCGAACAATTGATACAATCTTGGATTGCCTCTGTACTCGGTTCAGATCAATTTGAAACTCATTTTTTAGCAGGTGATGCCAGCTTCCGTCGTTATGCACGAATCAAACTGAATAATAAAACATTTATGCTGATGGATGCACCACCAGAAAAAGAAGATTGTGTGCCTTTTGTGACGATAGATGAGTTTTTTGATGCACATGGCGTGCGTGTTCCGCATATCGTGGCAAAAGACCTGGAAAATGGCTTTTTACTGCTCGAAGACTTTGGTGATGTGCTGCTGTCGAATCTGCTGAATGACGAGACTGTAGATGCCTATTATGAGCAAAGCTTTAAGCAGCTCATTCAGCTGCAATCGATTGCTGGAGAAGGGCATTTCCCGGCATATTCTTATGAAAAACTGATCTCAGAAATGGAATTGCTGACTGACTGGATGTTGCCAGCATTAAAGGTTCAACCGACTGAATCAGAAAGCGCCTTGATCAAACGTACTTTTGCGATTCTGGCCAATACCGCATTGGCACAACCTCAGGTTATTGTACATCGGGATTTTCATAGCCGTAACCTAATGAAAATCGACAATGAAACCGAACTCGGTGTGATTGATTTTCAGGATGCCGTGATTGGTGCCGATACTTATGACCTGATCTCGATTACCCGCGATGCCTATGTGCAGTGGAATGCCGACCGTGTGTATCGCTGGTTCAAAAATTTCTATGAGTTATTGCCAGCATCTGCTAAAGAAGGCCGTGACTTTGAACAGTTTAAAAAAGATGCCGACATGATGGCGATTCAGCGTCATATCAAGATCCTCGGTATTTTTGTGCGTCTGTTTGAACGTGATGGCAAGTCGGGTTATCTCAAAGATTTACCACGTGTCATGTGGTATCTGCTTGAAGAATCTAAGGCTTATGCAGAACTAGAGCCATTTATGCAGTTTATGCGTGACCGAGTCATGCCTGCATTCGAAGCTAAATATGGGTCATATGAGGTGGCTGCCTAAATGAAAGCGATGATTTTGGCCGCAGGTCTTGGCAATCGTATGCGGCCGCTAACGCTACATACGCCAAAGCCTTTGCTGGAAGTCGGAGGCAAACCCTTAATCGTCTGGCATATAGAGAAACTGGCTGCGATTGGTGTTACTGAAATTGTCATCAATACCGCATGGCTCGGTGAAAAACTCGCAGAAGCTTTGGGCGATGGTTCACGATTTGGCATCAACATCCTTTGGTCACATGAGGGTGAAGGTCTGGAAACCGCTGGTGGAATCATTAATGCTTTGCCGCTACTCGGTGATGAACCTTTTATTCTGTTAAATGGTGATGTCTGGACCACGATGGATTTTGCTCCTTTACTGGATATTGATCTAAAGGGTAATTTGGCGCATCTCGTACTTGTGCAGAACCCTGAACAACATCCTGAAGGTGATTTTACGCTTGCAGAAGGGAAAGCCTATACTTTTGATCAGCAAGTCGAAGGTGAAAACCTGACGTTTAGCGGTATATCCGTAATTGATCCGAAGATGTTCCAAGGCTTAGCGACTGGCAAGCGTCCTTTAGCGCCCTTGCTAAAAGCAGCAATGCAGAATCAGCAGGTTGCAGCGTCTAAACTGGCAGGCATTTGGGTTGATGTGGGAACCCCGGAGCGTTTAACGGCACTGGATACGGCGATCCGTGAAGGGAAGTTTGCTTAAGTGAATATTCGCTAAGCACTGCCTACTGTGCCAATATAGAGAAAACGGTATACTTCCACCTAACTTTTTCGAGCGTAGATTGTTTATGCACATGTTTTTTCAAGAACTAAAGCAGGGTAGCCAGGCTTTGGGTTTAGAGCTATCTGATGAGGCTTTAAATTTATTACTCAAGTATCAGGATGCTTTGGTGCTGTGGAACAAAGCATACAATTTGACTGCAATCCGTGATCCTAAGGAAATGCTAGTCAAGCATCTGCTCGACAGTTTAAGTATTTTAAAGGACTTGCCTGCGGGCAGATTGCTGGATATCGGCACAGGTGGTGGTATGCCGGGCATGATCATTGCTTTATGTCAGCCTGAGCGTGAATGTGTATTGCTGGACTCAAACGGTAAAAAAATTCGTTTCCTCAAGCAGTTTATTGCTGACTTGAAACTTAAAAATGTCATTGCCGTGCAAACGCGTGTAGAAAATGAAGACAGCATCAATGAGCTGGGTCAATTTGATGTGATTACTAGTCGTGCCTTTGCATCATTAACAGACTTTGTTGATGCTTCTAAGCCGTATATGCATGAGCAAACGATTATTGCCTCAATGAAAGGCTTAATTCCTGAAGATGAAGTTGCTACTTTAAAAAATGAATTTAGTTGTGAGATTATTGAACTTAAAGTTCCACGCTTAGACGAACAGCGTCATTTACTTCTATTAAAACGTATTTAAGATTTTTAAAGGGATTGGGGGCAACATGGCACAAATTATTGCGATTGCAAACCAAAAAGGTGGTGTAGGTAAAACCACAACCGCAGTAAATTTGGCGGCATCTTTAGCTGTGTTAAAAAAACGTGTTTTGCTGGTCGATATGGATTCGCAAGGCAATGCGACCATGGGGTCTGGCATTCAGAAGAATGACCTGCTTTATTCGGTCACGGATGTACTGCTGGGTGAAGTGCCGATAGAAACGGCGATCTCTAAAGCGGAAGTTGGTTACAAGGTTCTTGGGGCAAACCGCGATCTGGCGGGCGTTGAGCTGGCGATTGCAGAGCAGGAAGGGCGTGAGTTCATTTTGCGGGATGCATTGCAGGAAATTGAATCTTCATTTGACTATATCATTGTCGATTGTGCACCGAGTCTTAGCTTGATTACTGTCAATGCTTTGGCAGCCGTGGATGGTGTGCTGATTCCAATGCAGTGTGAATACTATGCACTGGAAGGTCTGGCTGATTTAACCCAGACCATCGACCGGATTCAGCAAGCATTGAATCCAGACCTGCAAATTGTTGGTGTATTACGCACCATGTACGATGCACGTAATGCCTTAACCCGTGACGTATCTGAAGAATTAGAACAATATTTCGGTAAAAAACTGTATGAAACCGTGATTCCACGGAACATTCGTCTGGCAGAAGCGCCGGCACATGGGTTGCCGGTGATTTATTTTGAAAAAAGCTCAAAGGGTGCAGTTGCTTACTTAAATCTGGCAGCTGAAGTATTAAAGAAAAGCAAAGTGAAAAAAGGAAGTAAAGCATGACCGTCAAGAAACGTGGACTCGCCAAAGGTCGTGGCTTGGATGCCTTGCTAGGCTCAATTCAAAAAGAAAAATTACAACTTGAAGCCCAAGGTCTTGATCATGGTCAGTTGAAACAGATTGATGTGAATTTGCTCAAGCGTGGTGAATATCAGCCACGCCGTTATATCAATGAGCAGGATTTGCAGGAACTGGCGGCATCAATTGAAAAGCATGGCATCATGCAGCCCATCGTGATCCGTCCGGTTGACGATGAACGCTATCCATACGAGATTATTGCGGGTGAACGTCGCTGGCGTGCTGCACAGCTGGCGGGTTTGACCGAGGTTCCTGCGATTGTACGTGATCTGAATGATCAGGTTGCGATTGCACTGGCCTTGATTGAAAACATCCAGCGTCAGGATTTGAATCCGATTGATCAGGCGATGGCCTTGCAGCGTTTTCATGAAGAATTTGGCTTAAGCCATCAGGAAATTGCAGATACCGTGGGTAAAGCGCGTACGACAGTGAGTAACCTGCTTCGCCTGCTCAGCCTGGCTGAAGAAGTAAAAGATTTTATGCAGCAAGGTTTGCTGGATATGGGACATGCACGTGCGATCTTAACCTTGAAAGCTAAAGATCAGCTTAAAGTCGCAGATATCGTGATTGAAAAAAGTCTGTCTGTTCGTCAAACCGAGCAGTTAGTCCGTGATTTCAATACACCTAAACAAGAAAAAGTAAAAGAAGCGGTAGCACCAGATATTCAGCAATTGACCCAGCGTCTTTCAGAGCGTTTCAGTGCAGATGTTAAAATTGACTATAACAAGCAAGGTAAAGGAAAACTGGTTATTAGCTATCACTCTTTAGAAGAACTTGATGGCATTCTTTCTATTTTAGAAGATGAATAATTTATCTATTTTTTATTGGGGAATAAATTAGATGTGGGAATTGGTTAAAGCAGGTGGCTGGCTCTTGCTGCCATTGGTCTTGTGTTCTATTTTTATGTTGGCGATTTCGATCGAGCGCCTGATTCGTCTGAAAAAGAACGTAGTACTTCCGTCGATCCTGTTGATGGGGCCTTCGCAAAATACAGCACAAGTCATGCAAAAAATGAATCAAAGTGCGGCCTTAAAGCAAAGTACTTTGGGCCGGGTATTTACTGCGGGCTATACTAGTAAGCCGCAGGGTGAACAGTATGCGCGTGCGCAGATGGAGGTGGCGGCGTCACAGGAAATCGGGTATCTGGAAAAAAATATTAATTTTCTGGGTACGCTGAGTGCAGTTGCACCCTTACTCGGTTTGTTGGGGACTGTACTTGGGATTATTGAGTCTTTCCTGATGATCGATGTGGGAACTGGAAGTGATCCGGTATTGATGATGCCGGGTATTTCCAAGGCGTTGATTACCACAGCAGCCGGTATGCTGATTGCAATTCCTGCACTGTTTGCTCACCGTTATTTCCAGCGCTTGGTTCAGGAATATGTGGCTGAACTTGAACAGCAAGCGACTTTGTTTCATGCGGATCTTTTTTATCGCAATCATGCAGACATAGACCAAGACATGCAAAAAGCCAGCTAGGAGGCGGATGATGAAATTCAAACGCAACCAGGTGGAAGATGTACATATTAATCTGACACCGATGATTGATTGTCTGCTGTTTATTCTGGTCTTTTTGCTGTTATCGACGACTTTTAGCCAAATGAGCCGAATGAATCTGACCTTGCCGGATGCGCAGGGTGTACCGCCTAAAAGCTATGATCAGAAAGTTGAAGTGATTGTGGATGCCAATGGTCATTACGCAGTCAATGGTCAATCCTTGGCCAGTAAGGAAGTCGCGGATTTAAATACTGCAATTAAACAGATTTCTAATGAACGCCGTGATTTAATGTTTGTCATTGCAGCTGACGCAAAAGCCAGCCATCAGGACGTGATTCGTGTCATGGACGTGGCCGGTCAGCTCGGATTTGTAAATATTAATATCAGTACCAAAGTACCCACCCGAGGTTATTAGTGAAGCACGATTTTAAGGTCTATCTTCGCCTTTTAAGTTATTTAAAACCGTTTTGGGGCATTGCATTGCTTGTCCTGTTGGGTTTTTCTATTAATGCGGCTACGGAAGTTTCTGTCGCTAAATTACTGGAATATATTATTGAGGCGATTCAAAATAAAGACCAGAGTTTCACATCACTTTTCCCGTTTTTAGTGGTCATACTCATGTTCTTCCGGGGCTTGGGTTTGTTCATGGGTGGATATTTTACTGCGGTAATTTCCCGGAATCTGGTATTCAATATCCGTCAGGAAGTTTTTGCAAAATTGCTGCGTTTACCTTCCCAGTATTATCTGGACAATACCAGCGGGCATATTACTGCCAAAATCATGTATAACGTTGAACAGCTAACCGCTGCTTCAACTGAAGCCCTAAGAACCTTGTTGCAACAAGGTTTGATCACCCTGGCATTATTAGGCTACCTGTTGTATACCAACTGGCGTCTGACCATGTGTATCCTGATTTTTGCACCCGTCATAGGTTTTATTATCAGTAAAGCTGCAAGACGGATGCGTAAATTATCGCAACAAGTACAAGACACCATGGGTGATGTGAACCATGTAGTGCAGGAAACGGTGAATGCCAACCTGATCGTCAAAGGTTTTGGCGGGCAAAGTTCTGAGCAGGAACGCTTTAAACAGAACTCGCTTGAAAACTTGCGTCGTGGCTTGAAAATGGTCGCTGTGCAACAGTTGAATAGTCCTGTCGTTCAGTTGATCATGTCCATTTCACTGAGTATCGTGATGTTTATTGCCTTGCGCCCACAAATCTTGGGTGACACCTCTGCCGGTGAATTTGTTGCTTATATTACTGCGGCGGGTATGCTGGCAAGACCAATCAAAGCCTTGACGGATATCAATGAAAAGATTCAACGGGGTATGGCCGCAGCACATTCAGTATTTGAATTGCTGGATATGCCTGAGGAAAAAAATACCGGGACGTTGACTGATAGCCTAAAAGGCGATATCGAGTTTAAAGATGTTAACTTGATTTATGATGATGGCCATCATGCCATTCATGAATTTAATTTACAGGTCAAGGCCGGTGAAACAGTAGCGCTGGTAGGACGTTCTGGTGCAGGAAAAAGTTCTCTGGTGAATCTGCTGGTGCGTTATCAGGATGCAACTTCTGGGCAGATCCTGCTGGATCAGAAACCGATTGAAGATTTTGAAATTACCGCCTTGCGAACCCAAATTGCCATGGTGAACCAGCAAGTAGTACTGTTTAACCGAACTGTGCGGGAAAATATTGCTTATGGTCAGCTTGAAGGTGCCTCCGATGAAGATATTATCGCGGCAGCAAAGGCAGCCTATGCGCATGATTTTATTATGGCATTGCCGCAAGGTTATGATACTCAGCTGGGTGCCCAGGGTTTAAACCTGTCTGGTGGCCAGCGTCAGCGCATCGCGATCGCACGCGCAATTTTGAAAAATGCCTCTATCCTGATTCTGGATGAAGCGACCAGTGCGCTGGATAACGAGTCGGAATACTTTATTCAGCGTGCCTTTGATAAAGCCATGCAGGACCGTACGACCATCGTAATTGCACATCGTCTATCGACGATTGAAAACGCGGATCGTATTGTGGTTATGGATCAGGGCCGTATTGTTGAGCAGGGCAGTCATGCCGAACTGATTACGCTACATGGTGCTTATTATCAGTTGCATCAGCGTAACTTTGAGGAACAGTAACTCATGGCATTAGCACAAATCATTCAGGATGCTTGGAATGCACAGGCAAAGTGGCTGGTGGTGCTGCGTCCTTTGTCATGGTTGTATCGCCTGGGTTTTGTCAGCAATCACTGGCTTTATCAAAAAGGCATTAAAAAAAGTTATAGTGCACCAATTCCCGTTATGGTAATTGGTAACATCACAGTCGGTGGTAGCGGTAAAACACCTTTGTTGATTCATCTGGTGGATTATTTAACCGAGAAAAATGTTCGGGTAGGCGTGATCAGTCGAGGCTATGGCGGCCAAGGTCCATTTCCTGCCTATGTCGACTTTAATACCTTGCCGGAGATTGTCGGAGATGAGCCTGCCTTGATTGTACAGGCAACAGGCGTGCCGATGGCAGTTGGTCCCAACCGGCAGAAAAGTATCGAGTTATTGCTGCACAAACATGAACTGGATCTGATTATCTGTGATGATGGATTACAGCACTGGGCCTTGAACCGCCAGATTGAGTGGATTGTGCTGGATAATAATCGCGGTCTGGGTAATCAGAAACTGCTTCCAGAAGGCTATCTGCGCGAACCTGTAACACGGCTAAAAACCGGAACCGTAATTGAGCATTCGGCTAACCCAAGCTCTGAACTGCATATGCATCTGGCTGCATCACAGCCTTATTTGCTTAATCAGGACAGCACTAAAATCTTTAACCCTCAAGCGGCTTTTTATGCGGTAGTCGGCATTGGCTTTCCACAGCGGTTTTATCAGACCTTGCAAAATTTAGGCATAGAACAATTTCAGTGTCATGAGTTTCCAGACCATCATGACTATGACATTGAAGATTTACAGTTCGATGATAACAATCCGATTATTACCACTGAAAAAGACGCAATAAAAATTATGGCGCTACTTAAACAATATCCAGATTTTAAACAGGATATCTGGGTGGTGCCAGTCGATGCAGTCCTATCGCCAGCCTGCTATACAGTTTTGCAGCAACAGTTACAACAATACGGCATTCAAATTTCTTAAGGCTCATTCATTATGAAACACATTGTTATTCCTGCACGTTTCGCCAGTTCACGTCTGCCGGGTAAACCGTTGCTGGAAATTCATGGTCGTCCCATGATTCTGCGGGTAGTGGATCAAGCCAAAAAAGTGCAAGGTTTTGATGATCTGTGTGTGGCCACCGATGATGAGCGTATTGCCGCTGTTTGCCGTGCTGAAGGCATTGATGTGGTGATTACCTCGGCAAATCATCCTTCAGGCACAGACCGATTGAGTGAAGTGGCTCGAATCAAAGGCTGGGCCAGTGAGGACATTATTGTCAATGTACAGGGGGATGAACCTTTACTGCCGGCGCAACTGGTAAAACAGGTTGCTCAACTCTTGGAAGATCAGCCTGAATCTTCCATGTCGACGCTATGTGAGCCGATCCATCAACTGGATGAATTCAAACGCGACAGCATTGTAAAAGTCGTAATGTCAAAACAGCAGCAGGCACTGTATTTTAGCCGTGCTACCATTCCTTATGACCGTGATGGCGCGAAACTCGCTGAACCGAAGCTGCATGATCAGGCCTATCGTCATTTAGGTCTATATGCCTATCGGGTAAAACTGTTGCAAGAATATGTGACCTGGGAAATGGGTGTGCTGGAGAAACTGGAATCTCTAGAACAGTTACGGGTACTGGAAAATGGACACCGTATTGCCATTGCGGTGGCTGAAGCCAATTTGCCGCCAGGGGTAGATACCCAGGAAGATCTGGATCGCCTGAATCAGATGGATCTTTCCCATTTTGCCTAAGAAGAGTCAAATACATGCCTTTTGATGTCAATGCACATATCTATCCATGGCAGCAACAGGTTTGGGAAACCCTGACCGGGCGCTTTCCCAAGCTTGGACATGGTTTATTGTTTTATGGAAAAAAAGGCTGTGGTAAAGAAGCGTTTACCCAACAGTTTCTGGCTTGGGTGTTATGCCTGAATCGTCAGCCTGCCGGGCCATGTGGTGAATGCAGTAGCTGTCAATGGTTAAAGGCAGACACCCATCCCAACTATGTGCATATCAGTACCGATGACGACAATAAAAAACAGAATGCCAAAATCAAGATCGAGAAGATTCGCGATCTGCTGCCTTTTGTGCAACAGACTGTAGATGGCTGGCGCGTGATTGTGATTGAGCCGGCAGAAGCCTTGAATATTGCCTCTGCCAATGCCTTACTCAAAACACTGGAAGAACCCGGTGATAATACGGTCATTATTTTACTGGCGAATCATTATTTAAAATTGCCCGCGACTATACGCAGTCGTTTGCAGCATTTTGCTTTGGACCGGATTTCCGCAGAACAATTTAGCGATTATGTCCAGAATCAGCTCCCAGATGCAGGTGCTAGCCAACAACAGTTATTGATGAACCTGTCCAATCAGATGCCGTTACAGGCACTAGAGGTTGCACAAAGTGCCTGGCTGCCACTACGTCAGGAATTCCTGCAAGACTGGCAAAAACTGGTCATGCAAAAAAATATGCCGATGGCAATTGCGACCAAATGGAATAAAAACCTGAATTTTGGTGACTTTGCTCAAATGTTTGAATACTTGTTGTCCGATTTAATTTGTGTCAAGCTAAATCAGACGGTGAAAAACATTGACCTTGAATTCAATGTACTTGCCGAACAATATTCATTAGAAGCACTTTTTAAAATTTATGAAGATTTTCAGCGCGCTAAACAATTCCTTGAACAGAATGTCCAAAGCAATCTGGTTATTGATGAATTGTTTATCAAACTGATGAATCTTTAATTAAGGGGAAATCACATGCAACCACGTATGGGCGGTATTATTCAGGCCAATATTCCTGACATCGAAACACTGTTTGCCAGCTATATGCCTTATGTTGTGGGTGGTGGGCTTTTTATTCCTTCCAAGCAGCCGGTCAAACTGGGCGAAGAGGTTTTTGTATTGACGACTTTGCCTGACCAGACCCAGAAAATTCCTTTAACCGGTAAAGTCATCTGGGTCTCGCAAAAGCAGAATGGTATCAAGCCACAAGGCTTTGGCATCCAGTTAAGCGGTGAAAAAGGCGTTTATTTTAAAAATGAAGCAGATCGTCTGGTTGCAGGTCTTAAATCTGAAGGACGTAAAAGTTACACTATGTAGTTAATTTACCCTTGGTAGGAACGCATCGTGTTTGTAGATACTCATTGTCATTTAACCCTGCTTGATTTGACACCATATCATGGTGATCTGGATCAGGCATTGGCTCAGGCTCGTGAAGCCGGTGTTTCCAAATTCATGAGTATCTCGGTCGATCTGGATGATCATATCGAGCTGGCCAAAATTGCCGCGCGTCATGCAGATGTCGGATATACCGTTGGCGTACATCCTTGCGAAGATGCTGCAACCATGGCGCGTGCCACGACTGAATATCTGGTCGAACTGGCGCAACCGGAGAAAGTCTGGGCACTCGGTGAAACAGGTCTGGACTATTATCACAGTACCGATTTTATTGCAGAGCAAAAAGCCTGTTTCGCCCGGCATATCCATGCGTCACAAATCACCAAAAAACCTGTAGTCGTTCATACCCGTTCCGCTAAGCATGATACCGTCGATATTATTCGCGTGGAAAAATCTACGCATGGCATCCTGCACTGTTTTACCGAGGACTGGGAAACCGCTAAAGCAGTACTGGATTGCGGCTATTATGTGTCATTTTCCGGAATTGTTTCATTTAAAAATGCGCAGGATCTGCGTGATGTCGCCAAACAGGTTCCGCTGGATCGTGTGCTGATTGAAACCGATAGTCCTTATCTTGCGCCAATGCCGTATCGTGGCAAATCTAATGAGCCTAAATACGTTCCTTATGTAGCCAAAGCGCTTTGCGATGTATATGATAAGTCGCTAGAAGAAATGGCTTTTATCACAAAGCAGAACTTTGAAAATCTTCTGAATTTAAAGTAAATAAAGTTATATAAAGTACAAAGAGAGTTTATAGGGTGAAGATGGATCGTCAGGCTCAGTTTCGAGCAAGAGAAACCTTGATTTTTCAAGTTGCAGAACAGCTCCTGTTGGAAAATGGTGAAGCAGGAATGACGCTAGATGCGCTGGCTGCCGAGCTTGATCTGGCCAAAGGGACACTTTATAAACATTTTCAGAGTAAAGATGAGCTGTACATGCTGCTGATTATCCGTAATGAGCGCATGTTGCTGGAAATGATTCAGGATAGCGATAAAGCCTTTCCTGAACATCTGGCCTTCTTTATGCTGCATCATTTACATCATCCGGAACGAACCGTGCTGTTTCATCAGATTGAAGAACGCCTGTCGACGACTGGGGTTGGAATCCAGCACCTTTTTAGCGAACTTTATCAGGTGCGCAAACAGCGTTTACGCCTGATTATCCGTATGACAGAAACTTATCTGGCTTCTATTAATAGCCGCATGTCAGTACGCGATTATCTGGCTTCGATCTGGTCGTTGACCCATGGTGCAGCTGCAATTCTTAATTCCAGTTTCTATCAGCGTTATTTGGGTTCGCGCGATACCTTGCGTGTAGCCTATATCGATCAGGCACTGGCTTTGCCTAAGCAGGTACATTCAGCCGAGCAGTTTGCCTAAGGTTGTCCTATGATCAGATCACCTCACAGTGCAGTTCGTGGCTTTACCTTAATCGAATTGATGGTGGTGATTGTGATTATGGGAATTATGGCTTCACTAGTGCTGCTGAATACCAGTGGTGTCGATCAGCGCAAAGCGATGCAGGCACGGGAAATTTTATTGGTGGACTTGCAACGGGTGCTACGCGAGGCTAATGACCAGTCCAGAATACTCGCGCTTGATATTCAATCAGCGACAGATGTCACGCCATTTCGCTATGGAATTATAGAATATCGTTCGGCAGCGCAGACTGAACCGAACCTGCAAAATGAGAAATGGCAAAGTTATGCAGATTTTAAATTGCGCAGTTTGCCTGATCATGTTTCCTTTCAGATTCAGGCACTGGAACAGCAGCGTTATGCCAGGGCACAAAACCGTGATCTGACTCAGGCAAATTCACCTCAATTGATCTGGCTCGGCAATGGTGAAGTCAAACCGGTGCGGATTCAGTTCTTTTTAGAAGACCGTGAAGTGGGTGCTGCGATTGAGATTGATCATCTGGGTAAAATCAATGAAATCTAGATATTTCAAGCAGAGCGCTGGGTCTGGTGTAATCAAGTTGTTTAAGGCGAGTGTTCATGGATTTGATCATGTGTGCTGCAAGCATAGGACTTCGTCTTGCGCTGCTATCGGACTTTCTTGCGCGACAATGTCGCTCAGGTCGAGTGTTACTCGACTTAATCGTGCCTCAGGTTTTACCTTATTGGAAGTTATGGTCGCCTTGGCAATTTTTGCGACCGCAGCTATGACCCTGACCAAAGTCGCGATGCAATATACCCAGTCGACCTCGAATGCCATTCTACGTACCAAAGCACAGTTTGTTGCCTTGAATGAAGTGGCACAAATGGAAATCAATCAGGAATGGATGGAAGGCACGGCTTCCAAACAGCTGACCCAGCAAGGTGAAAACTGGCAGATTGACAAGCGTAGTGAGCCGACGGTCAGTCCGAATGTCCAGCGAATCGAATTACAGATTAGTCTGGTTAATCAGGACAGTGGTCAGGTTGAATCTGGCATCAGCAGTCTGATGTTCTTTAATCATCGCATGAACAATACCCCATGAAGCCTAAAGGATTTACCCTAGTTGAATTAATGGTCGCAATTGCGATCTTTGCGGTGCTGTCTGCTTTGGGCTGGAAAGTTTTTGATTATATTGTCAAAACCAAAGATCAGAATGTGATTCATGAACAGCGTCTAGGTCAGTTACAACAAACCTATCAGCAGATTCTGCGAGATACCGTACAGGCAGTACCCTTAACGGCCAATATCAATGGGGATATTCAGCCGGCTCTGGTGCTGCAGAACGGACGCTTTAATTTCAGTAAAACCGGGGTAACTGATCCTTTGGAAGAAGGGATTTCCCCAGATGAGCGCATTGAATATCAGTATCGAGCCGATGAGCAGAAGCTTTATCGCCTGAAATACCGGAATCTGAATCAGACAGGTCAAGATCAGCCCGAATCCAGTGTTTTATTGTCGGAAGTGGAACAATTTCAGATCATCGTACTTAATCCGAATGAACTCACGCAATGGCCGGATGCTTCTGCTGATCTGAATCAGTTAGAGCATAAACAGCGTTTGCCTAAAGGGATTAAAATCAATTTAACCGTGAATGGTGTAAGTTATGAATGGATGTTCAGTTTATTGAATACGGACTTTTTGCTTGATACTCAGAACACCGGTCAACCCAGCTCAGAATAATAAGAAATGAAAATGAATAAAGCGATCATGATCAAGCAGCAGCAGGGCATTGCACTGATTACCATTCTGGTGATGGTAGCGCTAGCGACTATTCTGGCGGCTACGATTGCGCAACGTCAAGCTGCAACTGCTGAAAGCACTGCCTATTTGATGCGACAAAACCAGTCCTTAATGTATGCCAAAAGTGCTGAGGCCTTTTTTTCTGAATTGCTGGTCGATGATGCTGAAAATGCCGTAAAGGTCGACCATCTGCAGGAAACCTGGGCGCAGCCCATGCCAGCTTTTCCGGTAGATGACGGTTATGTCTCCGGAATAATACAGGATGAATCAGGCAAGTTTAATTTAAATAGCCTGATTACTGCCGAAGGCGCAGTCAATGAAAATGCCAAAGCATGGTTCGAGCTGATTCTAAAACGTGCCGGTTTGCCGGCACAGCTCAGTGAAGCAGTCATTGACTGGCAGGATGCAGACGAGCTGGTCAGTGGAGGTATGGGCGCCGAATCTAACTATTATCAAGGCTTGCCCAATGCTGCTTTGCCGCCGAATGCAAAATTTCATAGCCTAGAAGAGTTAAAGCTGGTACGCGGTTTTGAAGAGAATAAATATAAGTTGATTGAACCGTATCTCAGCGCTGCACCGGTGCAGGAGAGTTCGGTCAATATTAATACGACTTCAGCTTTTCTTTTGGCCAGTATGGATGAAAAGCTGGATGTGAATGCAGTGCAGCAATTGCTGGATCAGCGTCAGGCTAATTTGGAGCACTTTTCCAATGTATCTGATTTGTGGTCACTGGAGCCTTTTGCTCAGGTCGATGCGGACAAGCGTAATTTGTTTAACAGTCTGCTTGGGGTGCAATCCAATTATTTTAAAGCCCGAATCGAAGTGGTTTTAAGTGAGCGTAAGCGCCAATTTAGTAGTGATCTGGTTCGTCAGGACAAACAGGTTTATGTGGCATATCGCAGCATGGCGCCATTTTAATTTTAGCTCATGAGTTGTACAGGCTGGATAAGCGCAAATGCCGGGCTGATGCCTTTTCCCTATCATGCTAAGCAGCAAAATTAATCCTCAAAGCTTTACTTTTGCTTTATAATCAAAATTAATTCACCTATTTTTTGACGACATTACGGCATATGTTAATTCGTAAGTTATTTAAGTTTGAGAATGCTCATATTGTGCGTAACTGCACGTCAGATCGCTGTAAGCGTTCGATCCATGGCCATAGTTATAAAGTCGAGTTATTGCTAAAAGCCTCGAAGCTAGATCATGGTCAAATGGTCTATGACTTTGGTCTGCTTAAAGGTGTGATTAAGGATTTCTTTGATTCTTTCGATCATGCCATCTGCTTTTGGAAAAATGACGATCCGGAATATATTCAGGCCTGCAAGAATTTCAGTGCGCGCTGGGTGTCTTTGCCGGTATCGCCATCAGCAGAACAGTTTTCACGTATTTTCTTCTTTCTGGCACAGCAGGTGCTGGCATCGACCGTGACTCAAAATGGTGAAGGCGATGTCGAAGTCTATTCTGTGATTGTGCATGAAACCGACACCGGCTATGCACAAAGCTTTTTAGAAGATATTCAAAATGAACAAATGGGCATCCTTAGTCTGGAGCAACTTGAGTTCTCTGAACAAGTGCAGGCTGAATGGACAGATCCGGACATGTTTGCCAAGCTCAAACAGGGCACACCATTTCATAACCCTACAGTAGATTTACAGGTACAGATTTAAAGTCTGCGTGACTTTAAATCCATTGACATAGATTTAGGATTGAAGAATGTCTTTAAATGAACAGCAACTGGCCAAGCTGAATAAAGTTCAGCTGGATGAAAGCTGGAAATATGGATTGAGTGAATTTTTGCTCAGTCCGAAAATGGATGAATTAAAAGCATTTCTCGTTGAAGAAAAAAAAGCAGATAAAATCATTTATCCTCCCAATCATCTGATTTTTAATGCGTTAAATACCACGCCGCTAGATCGGGTAAAAGTGGTAATTTTGGGGCAAGATCCTTATCATGGCCCAAATCAGGCGCATGGATTAAGCTTTTCCGTGCAAAAGGGGGTTGCATTACCACCATCTTTGCGTAATATTTTTCATGAGTTACATGCTGATGTTGGGGTTGAAAGACCGAAGCATGGTGACTTGACGCATTGGGCAGAGCAGGGTGTGCTTCTGTTAAATGCAGTACTGACCGTCGAAGCAGGTCAGCCAACTTCGCATCAGAAGCGCGGTTGGGAAGAATTTACCGATCACGTCATTGATGTATTAAATGAACAGCGTGAACATATTGTCTTTATTCTTTGGGGCGCATACGCACAGCGTAAAGGACAGCGCATTAATCAAGACAAGCATCTCGTGTTAAAGGCAGCACATCCATCGCCTTTGGCAGCAAACCGTGGTGGTTTTTTTGGTTGTAAAGTATTTTCAAAATCGAATAACTACCTCAAACAACATGGCATTGAGCCTATAGATTGGCAGCTGGACGCATGAAATATTCTCCCCTTACTAAACATTATCATCCGGATTTGATTGTTGAAGAAGCGCACAATGGTTGGCGTATCGTTCGTTTAAATCGCCCGAAATCTTTGCATGCTCTCGATGAATCGATTGCTTCCGCACTTCTGGAAGTATTTCAGGACTTTCATCATGATGATAGCGTCAAAGCCATCTGGCTGGATTCAACCACACCGAAAGCGTTCTGTGCGGGTGGGGATGTGCGTAAGCTGCGTCAGTTAGTGATTAATGATGAAGTCGCGGCTGCCAATAAATTCTTTGAACAAGAATATGCACTCGATCTGTTACTGCATAATTATGCCAAACCCGTTTTAGTCTGGGGTGAAGGTTATGTGATGGGTGGTGGCTTGGGCTTGTTTATGGCGGCGCCTTTCCGTTTAGTGACGCCATATTCACGTTTGGCAATGCCTGAAATCAATATCGGTTTGTATCCAGACGTGGGTGCAACCCGCTTCTTGGCAGATCGTGGTGCGATTGGTCTATTTACCGGCTTGACCGGTTCAATCATGACTGCTGCGGGCGCTTACGGGATTGGCTGGGCAACGCATATTTGTGATGCACAGCGTGATTCAGTTTTGGATAAAGTCATTAATATTGACTGGGAGCATTATCCTGCAGGTGACTTCCGTGCCATTGATGACACCCTGAATAGTATGCACCGTCCGGTCGGCCCGGGACCGTTGCAAAACTCTCTGGATGTGATTCATAGTGTTTGCCGTGGTGTCAACTTTGAGCATGATTATGAGTCGATTATTGGCCTGAGTGACGCACGCAGTGACTGGTTGCGTCAGGCCAGTGAAAACCTGAAAAAAGGTTCGCCAACTACTGCAGCCTTGACCTGGCTATTGTGGCAATGGGGTAAGCAGATACATTCCTGGAATGAAGTTTTCGAACTGGAAGTTCAGATCTCAGACTGGAAAATTCGTCATCATGACTTTGTTGAGGGTGTACGAGCACGTCTGGTCGACAAAGACCTTAGTCCTGAGTGGAAAAAAGGTGCAGATATGAGCTTGAAAGGGATCCTGTGTGGGAATCCTCCAGTTACGACTATTGAAAGCTGGAATGAGCTGCTCAAGCATTATGGTGTGATTTAAGCTTCAATGTCCGAAACACAATTTACAGATGAATACTGGATGCAGCGTGCTTACGAGCAGGCTGCACTTGCTGCTGCACAGGGAGAAATTCCTGTGGGGGCAATTATCGTCAGTCAGAATCAGATCATTGGCCAAGGATTTAATGCGCCCATCTCGTTGAATGATCCGACTGCGCATGCCGAAATTGTTGCACTACGTGATGCCTGTCAAAACATCCAAAATTATCGGTTACCTGATGATGCGGTGCTCTATGTGACTCTTGAGCCGTGCACCATGTGTGTCGGTGCACTGGTGCATTCGCGGGTTTCGCGAGTGGTATTTGGTGCATTTGAAGCGAAAGCGGGTTCATTGGTGAGTGCGCGTCAACTGTTTGAAACCGGTTATTATAATCACGTATTTCCTTTCCAGGCAGGCTGCATGCAGCAGCAATGTTCTGAACAGCTGAGTGCATTTTTTAAGTTGCGCCGCGAGCAGAAACGAGAACTCAAGTTACAAGAAAAGTTATTAAATACGCAGAAATAAATCTGCTTTATCCGCTAAAATTTGCTTACTTTCAAATATCTGCAATCTTCAGGAACAATAATGAACAGCATTCAAGTAAAAAAAGAATTTCCGGCAGCGCTTGATGATGTCTTTGATTTAATGTCTAAGCATGCCACCTATAATATTGCCTTCGCGCCGATGCAGGTCGAACGAATCAAGGATTCTGCGGATGCTGAATATCCAGATGGACTCGGTTCAGTGCGTGCAATGGGTGTGGGGCCAGTGAAGCCGCTGAAAGAACAAATTACCTTGTTCGAGCCAAATAATCGCATCGAATATCAGATTATTAAAAATCCATTGATCAAGCATCATTTAGGCATTATTGAATTTGAAGCACTGGCTGATGACAAAACGTTAGTAACTTATACGATTGAATTGCAGGCACGTGCGCCTTTTGTGAGTAAATTAATCCTTGCACAGTTACAGGCAGCGATTAAACTAGGCCTGACAAAACTCGCAAAATCTGTTTAAACAACAACGGGAAAGCAATGACAGTTCAAATTATTACCATTGATGGTCCAAGTGGGTCTGGCAAGGGCACGTTAGCAGCGAAACTGGCTGCACATTATCAGTTTCACTTATTGGATTCTGGTGCTTTATACCGCCTTTTGGGTTTGTCATTGCATCACCATGATTTGCTGGATTCGCTAGACACGAAATTGCCAGAATGCGTACAAATCGCAACAAATTTAGATATCCAGTTTGTCAGTACCGACACCGGGGTGCAGGTGTGGCTGGATGGTGAAGATGTGTCCCAAACTATTCGAACTGAACGGGTAGGAGAGTTTGCTTCAAAAGTTGCAGCAATTCCTGAGCTTAGAACAGCGATGGTTTCACGTCAGCATGCCTTTGCACAGGCGCCTGGTCTGGTAGCAGACGGACGTGATATGGCGACAAGTATCTTCCCGGACGCTCAGGCAAAAATATATTTGACGGCCTCGGCTGAATCACGCGCGCAAAGACGTGTAAAGCAGTTGCAGGGCATGGGGCTGGATGTTAAAATAAGCGACATTTTAGCTAATATCATCGCTCGCGATAAACGAGATACGGAACGCGCTGTCGCTCCACTCAAGCCTGCGGATGATGCTTACATTATTGATAGTTCAGATTTGAATATCGATGAAGTATTCCAGCTGATGACCACTTATGTGGATCAGCAGTTAGCAAATTAACCCAATTTTATCAGCAAACGCATAGCTTGATCAGTTTTATATGGACTATGTAGATGCTTAATTAAACCGGCCTTGTCTGATCCAAGACCGCTGACTTTATCGGAAATATCATGACCGAATCTTTTGCAGCCCTCTTTGAAGCAAGCGAATTAAACCTCAACGTTGAAAAGGGTGCAGTTATCCAGGGCGTTGTAGTAAGCATTGACTCTGATTGGGTAACTGTTGACACTGGCCTTAAATCTGAAGGCGTTGTTGACCGTGCTGAGTTCTTAAATGAACAGCGCGAACTTGAAGTTCAAGTTGGCGACACTGTAGACGTAGTTGTTGAAGCACTTGACAACGGTATGGGTCAAACAGTTCTTTCTCGCGAAAAAGCTAAACGCGCAGAAACTTGGACTAAACTTGAAAAAATCTTTGAAGACGGCGAAATCGTTACTGGTGTTATCTCTGGTAAAGTTAAAGGTGGTTTCACTGTTGACATCGGTCCAGTACGTGCGTTCCTTCCAGGTTCTTTAGTTGATACTCGTCCTATTCGTGATACTACTCACCTAGAAGGCAAAGAGTTAGAATTCAAAGTAATCAAACTTGACGCTAAACGTAACAACGTTGTTGTTTCACGTCGTGCTGTTATGGAAGCTGAATCTTCAGCTGACCGTGAAGCTCTTCTTGCTCAGCTTGAAGAAGGTCAAACAGTTACTGGTACGATCAAAAATCTTACTGACTACGGCGCATTCGTTGACCTTGGCGGTATTGATGGTCTTCTTCACATCACTGACATGGCTTGGAAACGTATCAAGCACCCTTCAGAAGTTGTTGAAGTGGGTCAAGAAGTTACTGTTAAAGTACTTAAATTCGACCGCGAACGTAACCGTGTTTCTCTAGGTCTTAAACAGCTTGGCGAAGATCCATGGTTAGCGATCATGAACCGTTACCCTAAAGGTTCAATCGTTAAAGCGCGCGTAACTAACCTGACTGACTACGGTTGTTTCGCTGAAATCGCTGAAGGCGTTGAAGGTTTAGTACACGTTTCAGAAATGGATCACACGAACAAAAACATCCACCCATCTAAAGTTGTTCAGATTGGTGACGAAGTTGATGTTATGGTTCTTGAAGTTGATGAAGAACGTCGTCGTATTTCTCTTGGTATCAAACAAACTCGTGCTAACCCATGGGAAGAGTTTGCTAAAGATCACGACAAAGGCGAAAAAGTTTCTGGTACGATCAAATCTATCACTGACTTCGGTATCTTCATCGGTTTGCCAGGCGGTATCGACGGTCTAGTTCACTTGTCTGATATTTCTTGGAACGAACAAGGCGAAGAAGCGATTCGTCGTTACAAGAAAGGCGACACTGTTGAAGCAGTTATCCTTTCTGTAGACGCTGAAGGCAACCGTATCAGCCTTGGCATCAAGCAAATGAACAACGATCCGTTCAATGACTTCCTTGCTGCTAACGAACGCGGTGCGTTGGTTAAAGGTACTGTAACTGCAGTTGACGCTAAAGGCGCGACTGTTAAGTTAGCTGACGAAGTTGAAGCGACTTTGAAAGCATCTGAAATCAATCGCGATCGCGTTGAAGATGCAACTAAGTTCCTTGAAGTTGGTCAAGAAGTTGAAGCGAAGATCATCAACGTAGATCGTAAATCTCGCGCAATCAACTTGTCGATCAAAGCGAAAGACGAAGCTGAAGAGAAAGAAGCAGTTGCTAACTTGAAAACAGCTCCAGCTGCTGGTCAAGACAATGGTCCTAAGACGATTGGTGACCTGATCAAAGCTCAAATGGGTAACTAAGTAAGCGTTTGAATTGTATTGTTAATGTAAGTTAACTAATACTTTTTATACAAATACTGTAAACGGTAGCGTAGTATTTAATTATTGCGCTACCGTTTTGTATTTAAACAGGTTATTATCGGGAAATAGATCCCAAGTAGCTTGATAATTAAAGAGGTCGCAGATGACTACTGAAGCACTTAATAAGTCTGACTTAATAGAGCGTATTGCGTTAAAAAATCCGCATTTGGCTGAGCCTTTAGTGGAAGAAGCAGTTAAAATTATGATTGATCAAATGATAGAAGCATTATCAACTGACAATCGTATCGAGATTCGTGGATTTGGTAGTTTTGCATTGCATCACCGTGAACCGCGCGTAGGTCGTAACCCTAAAACTGGTAAATCAGTAGAAGTGGCTGCAAAAGCAGTTCCGCACTTTAAACCAGGCAAGGCACTTCGTGACGCTGTGAACGAGTCTGCACAAAAATAATTGTAAATATTTTGCGGGGTGTTCATGCGTTACGTTCTGGTCATTCTTTTATTGGTACTGTTTGGTTATTCATTAGCTTTAGTTTTGCAAAACGGTACTGAATTGTCAGTGGACTTGTTATTTACTCAAGTTCCCGCAATGCGCCTGGGATTATTACTTCTCCTCACATTATCTTTAGGTGTCGTTTTGGGCCTGTTATTGGGCGTTCAGATCTTCCGGGTTTTTCAGACGAATTGGGAAATTAAACGACTGCGTAAAGACATTGAACATCTACGTAAGGAACAGTTGAATACAGCCAAGTTAATGGCCGCTGAAGCAGCAGCCCATACCCGGCATGAAAAAACTGTATTAGATATTACCAATGAAAATCAAAGCCCATTATAATGGGCTTATTTTTTGCCTATATGAAGGGGTAATCTCTTGAGTATCATCGTCGCACTAGATGCCAAAAGCCAATTTGATGCCTTAGCCATTGCAGAACAGTTAGATCCTGCCTTGTGTCGACTTAAAGTTGGTAAAGAGTTATTTACCCATGAAGGTCCAATTATTGTCAAAGCACTTCAAGATAAAGGCTTTGATGTATTTCTGGATCTGAAATTTCATGATATTCCAAATACAACAGCACAGGCAGTATGCGCGGCAGCAGATTTGGGTGTGTGGATGGTCAATGTGCATGCCTCAGGTGGCCGCAAGATGATGGAAACCTGTGTAGAGCGTTTGCAAGCGGGTAATTATAAAACTCAGTTGATTGCAGTGACTGTATTGACGTCAATGGGCCGTGAAGACTTGAAAGATATTGGTCTGGATATTGAGCCAAATGAGCATGTAAAACGTCTGGCACAACTGACAAAAGACAGTGGTCTAGATGGGGTGGTTTGCTCAGCTCAAGAAGCGAAAATGTTACGTGAAACGATTGGAAAAGACTTTGCATTAGTGACACCCGGCATTCGTCCAGAAGGGTCGAATGCAGATGACCAGAAACGTATTGTGACACCGAAACAGGCAATGCTAGATGGCTCAACACATCTGGTAATTGGTCGCCCGATTACCCAGTCTAAAAATATGCGTCAGACTTTGAAAGATATTTTGGCAACGCTTTAATACGGTTTGAATGACAAAAAGCCTTTCAGTCGAAAGGCTTTTTTTATATATTGAAAAAATGGTTATAAAATAAAAAGGAAAAATGATGACTTCATCTGAACCACAATTAGAAAAAGTACAGAATGACGTGATTCAAAATATTCAACAGGCGGAACAGCTTAAGCAACAAGAATAGCAACAACAGCAGGCAAGCTCAGCAGATCGGACAGCGGGGATCGATGTGGTCAGTTTGGCATCTGATGCCATCAGTCTTGCTTCGGATGTTATTGAAACAGTAGGCGATGCCTTAAGTGATATTGATTTAAGTTTTAGTCAGCCCTCCCGGCCTTCTTGCTTGTGCTTCGTTTTAAGATTCTGGTTTAGAGCTTACTCAAGGAGGAGAGGTCCCTCTTTATAAAAAAGGGATTTAGTGAGATTGAGAAAGCGATAAAACAATTAAATCGCTGCCAGTACACTCACCGTGACTGGTGCTAACAGTGACAAAATAAAACCACTGACCATAGCATGTGGAATAAAATCATGCCCGCAAGCCTGTTTAACCATCGGTAAAGTCACATCCATTGCAGTTGCCCCCGCGGCGGAAATGGCCGACCTTGGATATCTCCAGCCCAGACAATACATCAGTAAGATGGCGAAAATTTCTCTAAACAGGTCATTCATTAGCGCGATACTGCCGAGTTCTGCATTTCTGAGTTCTGTCACGACAACGCCTGACATTGAGTAAAATCCATAGCCTTGTGACAGCATGATCAAATCTTTCAGACTGATGTCGGTGTTCCAGAATGAATAAAGCATGACCGCGAATAATGAACCGAAAATACAACCGATTGGAACTAAGAGAATTTTAAAATTTAACCAGGAACGATCTAAAGGTGAATAAGCCAGATCCAGGCCAATCATGAACATAAATACCAGCAACAAATGCCAGGTGCTGATTTGCAAGGATAGATCAAACAGACTCAAGCCCGCATGTAAAAAGTATCCACCTGCGAGAGCCAAAAAGGCATAGCTCATATTCAGCAAGGATTTAACTACCAGATCGACGGATACCCGACCAGAACTAGGAAGATAACCTGCCCATTTAAATAGTAGATAACAAAATGCAAAAGCACCGAGCGAAGTCAGAAAGGCAATACTGATCGACGTACTTAAAATCTGTAGGGGATGCTGTAATTCATCTACCAGTTGTGAAAATTCAAAGGCAATTGCAATCAATAAAACGTAGCTAAAATAGGGTAATAGCTTGAAACAGATTTTAATAATCGAAAGTGGAATTCGTTTTGCCATGGCAAAACCGAGTGCTAGACAGAATAAAAGCTGAAAGATAAGCCAAAGCGATTGCATAAATTTAATGGATTGAAAAAATTACCTATAAATTATGCCACCGCTTGATGTCAGATGGTAAAAAGCTTTTAGGCGACTTTATTCAATAATCGATAATCTGCGACATTTGGTTTTTTTGTTTTGAGCCAGTATTTCCAGGTATAAGTTGGCCATAAGGCAAAGTTCTTGCCGCCTTCCTGCTGATACCAGCTGACACAGCCAGATTGCCACACGGTCTTTTCAAACATATGTTGTACCTGCTGATTAAATGTATCTTGTGCCTGGTCTTTAACCATAATGGCATCGCTTTGGGATTGATCGACCAGTTGCATCAATTGCAAAATATATTCGACTTGTGCCTCAATCATAAAAATCACAGAGTTGTGTGCCAATAGGGTATTTGGCCCCGGTAACTGAAACAGGTTTGGAAAGTCTTTCACGCAAATTCCATAATAGCTTTCAGCACCTTGTTTCCACATTTCATTCAGTTCTACGCCATCAAGCCCGGTACATTGAAAATTCTTCATATAGATACGTGGATCGGTAATGAATCCGGTGCCATAAATCAGACAGTCAATCGGCCGCTCTTTTCTATCTTGTGTAATGATACTGTGTTCAGTCAGTTCCTGAATCTTCTCGGTCACCAGTTCCACATTATGGCGGTTAGACGTCGGGAAGTATTTATTTGAAACCAGAATACGTTTGCAGCCCATGATGTAATCGGGAGTTAGTTTTTTGGCCAATTCAGGGTTTTTGACCTCATATTTAATGAATAGTTCTGCCAGTTTTTGGGTGAATTTCATAATGCCCGGTTTGACAATCGGTACCACACGCGATTCATTTGACCAATACAGGCGGGCACGGTGTAGCTTTCTAAACCAGTCATATTTTTTGAAGAGTTTCTTTTCAAGATTCGGGTAGGCACGTTCATCCCGAGGAATGACCCAAGCCGCAGTACGTTGCATGACATACAGTTGTTTGCATTTCGGGGCAATTTCTGGAATATATTGAATGGCACTGCCACCTGTACCAATCGATGCGACATTTTTGCCAGTCACATCATAAGTGTGATCCCATTGCGCAGAATGAAAGACTTTACCTTGGAATTTCTCAATACCAGGAATATGTGGAATTTGGGGGATATGCAATGGCCCAGAAGCGAAGATAACGAACTGGGCTTCAAGGATACTTTGATCCTGTAGCTGTAATTGCCATAGACAGCGTTCTGCCTGGTAATGCGCTGCCAGTACCTCGGTATTTAAACGGCAAAAAGCACGCAGGTTATAATCGGTCACCAGATCCTGAATATAAGAAAATATCTCGGGTGCTTCCGCATAACGCTTGGACCAATTACTTTTTGGAGCAAATGACAAGGAATACAAATGTGATTGCACGTCACAGGCTGCTCCAGGGTACTGATTGTCCCGCCAAGTTCCGCCAAAATCGCTCCCTTTTTCCAGAATAATAAAGTCATAAATACCATGCTGTTGTAAACGTATTGCCATGGCAATACCGCCGAAACCAGCTCCAATAATGGCAACTTTGGTATGAGGGGGGGAGCGTGTAGCGGTGGCATGATCTAGCATTCGTACATTCCTTGTTTATTTTAATGTTGGATATTTATCGTAATTTGCTCCTAAACGATTAGACATAAAATTGATCTAAACGGCAATAGCCGACACATTATTTTTATAGTACAACTAGAGCAATCACATTGTATTTGTATGGTTATGAAACGTTCTGTTCTCAGTCTGATGTATTTGATTCAAGGGATGCGCAAGGCTGGCATGGAAGTCGATCAGAAACTGCAAAACATTGGACTGCGTGTAGATGCCTTTGATCCAAGCTCGGTGATCCATCCGAGTCTGGAACATGATGTGCTTAAGGTGGTAGGACAGGAAATCCAACCTGAACAGGGATTATTGATTGGCCAGCATTATGCTTTGGCAGGTTATGGTCCCTTACTCATGTTGCTGGTGACCAGTCCTACGGTACGTGATGCATTGAATCAGGTGATCCGTTTTCAGCAGTTGACGCATTTGACCGGTCAGTTGGCCTTGCAGCAAAGCGAGCATCATAGCGCGCTATGTTATCGAGCCAAGCAGCAGGATGATCATTTGAGAATGTTGCTGGCACAGGCAGAGATTTCCGGAACGTTTAAGTTTATCCGGGAAATCTACAAATTGATGGGCTTATCCAAACCTGATTTGCGGATCGAGTTGCCATTTGCCTATCCAGAAGATCTGAATACCTTAAAGGTCTACCATGATTATTATGGAACACAGGTACAGTTTGATGCATCTCGGGCAGCATTCTGGTTTGATGAAGCAGTGCTGGATATTAAAATTCCCTCTGCGGATGCGGTGACTTTTGCCGTCTATGAAGCCAAATGTCTGGCTGAACTGGAACGCTTGCAACAGGATGAGCAGACGCCGACTGTGGTGCAGCGCGTGCAGGATTATCTGGAGATCCAAAGCGGCCTGATGCCGAGCATGGCTGAAACGGCACAGGCGTTGAATATTCCGGAACGAACCTTGCGGCATCAGTTACAGCAGTGTGATACCAGTTATAAGCAGATTCGCGAAGAAATTATTAAAGATAAGGCTTTGCGACTGATTGAATACAAACAGTATTCGATTGAAATGATTGCAGAATTATTAGGCTATTCCGAGCCGGCTGCTTTTAACCATGCCTTTAAACGCTGGTTTGGGCAAAGTCCTCGGCAATATATAAAATAGCCTAAGCTTGTTTATGCCAAAGTGTTATAGCGTGTTGATTAAACTCCGCTATAATTAAATTGATCCCAAATAGTACGAAATTCTATGTCCGATTTTAATTCACAGCACAGCACCGCTTTTAGTCCGATTTCTCCTGCAGAACGTTATGCGCAAGCGATCTCTTCAGGACAGTTTATGCCTGATGAAGCACAGGCAATGGCAGTACATGAACTGAATCGTGTTTGGCTGGAATTGATTCAGCGTTTTAAGGCATCGAAAAAAGCATTTCGCCGTTTTCGTCGTCAGACGTCTCCCAAAGGCGTGTATATGTGGGGCGGAGTAGGACGTGGCAAAACCTGGCTCATGGATCAATTTTACGATTCGATTCCGTTTCGCCGTAAAACCCGGATGCATTTTCATCATTTTATGCAGCATGTGCATCGTGAGTTAAACAAATTATCCGGACAGCGTAACCCGCTAGATATCGTGGCGGATCGGATTTATAAAGAAGCCGTCATCATCTGTTTTGATGAATTCTTTGTATCCAATGTGACGGATGCGATGATCTTGAGTGATCTGTTCCAGAAGCTGTTTGAACGCGGTATTACCTTGGTCGCGACTTCGAATATCGCACCGGACGGTTTATATAAAAACGGCATTCACCGTGACCGTTTTATGCCTACCATCGAACTGGTCAAGAAAAACTGTGTGGTATTAAATGTTGATGCCGGAGTCGATTACCGTCTACGGGTTCTAAAACAGGCACAACTGTTTAAATTCCCGTTGACCCATGATCATAAAAACTGGATTGCACAACGTTTTAGCGCTTTGACTCAGACACAGACCTGTTCTGAAGAGCCGATTATTATCAACAACCGTATTGTTGAAACCGTGTCACATACTGAAGATGTATTGTGGTGCGAGTTTTCTGAGCTGTGTTTAAAGCCACGTAGTCCGGCTGATTTTATTGAAATCGCCAATATTTATAATACGGTGTTGGTCAGCAATGTACCGCACCTGACCGATTTTCTGAATGATGGAACACGCCGTTTTATTTATCTGGTCGATGAATTTTATGACCGCGGCGTCAAGTTGCTCTTAACCTCGGAAGATAATATCGTGGATATTTACCAAGGTGAGAAACTCGCCTTTGAAATTGAACGAACCCGTTCCCGTTTGCTGGAAATGCAGTCGGATGAATACCTGAATTCTGAACATCGCCAGATTGAGAAAATCGCCTCCGTGAACGGAGAGTAAGAATAAAAGCGCTGGTCATTTACCAGCGCTTTTTTTTATAAAAATAGGGACTTAAATTATCGACAAGCCTGATTAAACATGGCTTAATCTTGGTCTAAATGTGATCGTGTATAACTAGAATGCATAATTTTTACTCGAAAATCTGAACTTAAGTCTAATTTCTACATTTCGAAAACTTTATACACTGTCATTAGGGTATTTAGCAGAATGATATCTATTTGTAACTGAGAAAGATCAAATATGTTTATGAGGGTATTCATATTAGAAAAAATGCTCAGTATTTAGCAATGTGATAATACTATTCAGCTAGATTTTAATCGGTATACTAGAATCTCTTGTATAAAAAGTAGCAATATCAGGAAAGACAATGACTGCACGTATTCAAAAAGGCAAGTTAGCGATTGCTAAAGAACTTTACGATTTCATCGAAAATGAAGCACTACCAGGTTCTGGTTTAGACAGCGAAACATACTGGAAAAACTTTGAACAAGTCGTTGTTGATCTTAGCCCTAAAAATAAAGCACTTTTGGCTAAGCGTGATGACATTCAGGCGAAAATTGATGAATGGCACCGCAATAACACATTTGAATTACAAGCTTACAAAGCTTTCTTGACTGAAATTGGCTACTTGTTACCAGAAGTAGAAGATTTTCAAATCAGCACTGAAAATGTAGACGAAGAGATTGCAGTACTGGCAGGTCCACAGTTGGTGGTACCGGTACGTAATGCACGTTACTGCCTGAACGCTGCAAACGCACGTTGGGGTTCTTTGTACGATGCACTTTATGGTTTCGATGTCATCTCTGAAGAAGATGGCGCGGAAAAAGGCAAAGGCTATAACCCGAAACGTGGTGAAAAAGTTGTCGCATTTGCAAAGAATTTCCTCGACGAAACTTTCCCATTGGCACAAGGTTCGCACGCAGACGCAACTCAATACGCAGTTGAAGCTAATGCACTGGTTGTTACCCTAAAAGACGGTTCAAAAACAACTGTGGCAGATGCCGCTAAATTCGTTGGTTACAATGGCGAAGCTTCAGCACCGACTGAAATCGTACTTAAAAATAATGGCTTGCACGCAATCATCCAGATTGATGCCAATAGTTCGATTGGTCAAACTGACGCAGCAGGCGTAAAAGACGTCGTTCTTGAAGCGGCAGTTACGACCATTCAGGACTTGGAAGACTCGATTGCAGCTGTTGACGCTGAAGAGAAAGTAGAAGGCTACCGTAACTGGTTAGGCCTGATGAAAGGTACTTTAGAAGAGTCTATTGAGAAAAACGGTAAAACTGTTACCCGTAAACTGAATGAAGACCGCACTTTCAAAAATGTAGAAGGTGGTGAAACTAAAGTTCATGGCCGCTCATTGATGTTGCTGCGTAACGTTGGTCATTTAATGACAAACCCGGCGATTCTGGTAGATGGCGCAGAGATCTATGAAGGCATCATGGATGCACTGGTTACGCCATTGTTGTCTTTCGCAGACATCAAAGGTGAAAACACGATCAAGAACTCGCGTCAAGGTTCAATGTATATCGTTAAGCCGAAAATGCATGGTCCTGAAGAAGTGGCATTTGCCGTTGAATTGTTTGAACGTGCCGAACAGGCACTTGGCTTACCTGCAAAAACTTTAAAAATCGGGATCATGGATGAAGAACGCCGTACTTCTGTGAACTTGAAGAACTGTATTGCACAAGCCAAAGATCGTACTATCTTCATCAATACAGGTTTCATGGACCGTACCGGCGATGAAATCCATACCTTTATGGAAGCTGGTCCATTCGTTCGTAAAGGTGAAGTAAAAGGCCAAATCTGGTTCCCAGCTTATGAAAACCGTAACGTGATGATCGGTCTGCAAGCGGGTTTACGTGGTAAAGCTCAGATTGGTAAAGGCATGTGGCCAAAGCCAGACATGCTGCTTGACATGTACAAAACCAAAACTGAACATCCTGAAGCGGGTGCGAGCTGTGCATGGGTTCCATCACCTACAGGTGCGGTGATTCACGCGATTCACTATCACCAGATTAATGTTGCAGACCGTCAGCAAGAATTATTGTCGACTCAGCCTTTATCTCTAGATGATTTGTTGACACCACCATTGGCGAAAGACACTAACTGGTCTGAAGAAGAAAAAACCAAAGAACTCGAAAATAACTGTCAAGGTATTTTAGGTTATGTGGTTCGCTGGGTAGATTTGGGTGTAGGTTGTTCTAAAGTTCCAGACATCAATGATGTCGGTTTAATGGAAGACCGTGCGACTTTACGTATTTCTTCACAACATGTTGCGAACTGGTTGCGTCACGGTATCGTAAGTCGTGAACAGGTAGAAGAAGTCATGCAACGTATGGCGAAAATTGTGGATGAGCAAAATGCCAATGATCCACTGTATACACCAATGTCTGCTGACTTTGCCAACAATATTGCATTCCAGGCAGCATCTGACCTGATCTTTAAAGGTGGTGAGCAGCCATCAGGTTATACCGAGCCGCTTCTACATGCAGCGCGTTTAAAGTTAAAAGGTTATACAGGTGATTAATCCTGTCTAGCTTAAAAAAGCCTCTTCGGAGGCTTTTTTATTGTCTAATGGTAAGCCGCTGTCGTTCTGACTAGAAATTTTCCAGCCGAACTTTTAAAGTGGGGCAAAGCATGCGAGGAAACAATAAAATGACAACGGTATATCAAAATTTAGACCAGCAGTTTATTCATGGTCAGTGGCAAGCCGGTACTTCAACCAGAACAATAAAAAATATCAACCCCTATACCCAGAGCGAAATTTTTAGTATGCCAGCTGCCAGTTCTGTCGATGTCGACAGTGCTTATACCGCAGCAGAGCAGGCTTTCCAGCAGGGGGGCTTGAAATCCATTGAAGTACGTAAAACAGTGCTGCAAAATTTAATCGCGATCATTCAGCAGCGTCGGGACGAAATCATTGACTGGCTCATTATTGAATCAGGCAGTACGCGCATTAAAGCCGGCGTTGAGGTGGATGCTGCTCTGGGCATCATTCAGGAAAGTCTGGCTTTTCCAGACTGGATCCAAACAGAACAGCTGGAAAGTAAGGATCCGGCACGTAAAAGTATGGTTTTGCGCAAGCCCTTAGGCGTGATTGCTGTCATTAGTCCATGGAACTTTCCATTTCATTTATCCTTACGTTCAGTGGCAACTGCAATTGCCTGTGGTAATACCGTTGTGCTGAAGCCAGCCAGTGATACACCAGTGACTGGCGGCACCTTAATCGGTAAATTATTTGAAGAGGCAGGTTTGCCTGCAGGTGCACTGAATATTGTTGCGGGTGCTGGCAGTGAAATCGGGGATTATTTTGTTGAGCATTCAGTGCCGAAAATGATTTCATTTACCGGTTCGACTGAAGTGGGGAAAAGTGTAGGCAGTAAAGCCTTGGTCAGTTCCCGAATCAAGCGTCTGGCACTCGAACTGGGTGGCAATGCACCTTTGGTCATTCTGGATGATGCCGATCTTGATCTTGCGGTTGAACTAACGCTGATGGGGCGTTTTATGCATCAGGGACAAATTTGCATGAGTACTAACCGGGTCATTGTTGATACCTCTATTCATGATGCTTACGTAGATAAGCTTCTGGATCGGATCAAAATGATTCCGGTGGGTGATCCAAATCTGGAAGATACTATGATCGGTCCGATCATTAACCAGAGTCAGGTTAAAAAGCATCAACAGATCATTCACACAGGCAGCGAGCAGGGCGCACAACTGGTGTATGAAGGGGGAATTGAAGGAAATCTGGTTTCTCCACATATTTTTATTGATGTCGCGGAAGATTCCGATTTAGCGCAGCAAGAAAGCTTTGGGCCGATTTTACCTATTTTAAAAGCTCGGGATGAAGCACATGCTTTAAACCTGGCCAATGCGACCGAGTTTGGTTTATCCAGCGTAGTATGTACTTCAAACATCGAGCGAGGCACTGCTTTTGCCGCACAACTGGATATTGGTATGACGCATATTAATGGTATTAGTGTTGCAGATCAGTCAAATGCACCCTTTGGCGGCGAGAAAAATTCAGGATTGGGTCGTTTTAATGGCCGCTGGATTTTTGAGGAGTTTACCCGAACACATTGGTTGACTGTACCGAATTCATAACAGGCAATGCGCCTAAAACTATAGAAATACGACAGGCTTCGACTTGGCATCACGGTATAATGTTATGGTCGAATGATTTACATATATGAACCATGTGCGCCAATTTTAAGCCTTTAACCTTAGAGCAGTTGCATAATCTGGGATTGCCAGAAATTCCTTTTGAATATCCAGAGGAGGTCTATCCCAATTATGCTACACCGCTTTTGTTTCATTCAGCTCAAGGACTGGAATGGCGTTCCGTGAATTTTGGACTCATTCCGAAATGGGCAGAAGACAAAACTATAGGTGCCAAGACCTATAACGCCAGAAATGAAACCTTACTGCAAAGGCCCACCTTCGCTGAAGCCACCGCCAAATGTCATTTTGGCGTCATTCCGGTATCGGAATTTTATGAGTCCAAATATTTTGACAATAAACCGCAGCGTTGGGGTGTAAGACCTAAAGATGGTCAGGCGACTTTTATTGCAGCTGTGTATGAGATTGCTCGGGTACAAGGTGAAATTGTACGCTCTGCCAGTATGATTACCATGGATGCAATTGACCATCCCATGATGAAGGAGTTTCATGAGCCGGGTAATATCAAACGCTCGGTTATTGTGATTCCACAGCAGCGACTGCAAGAATGGCTAACGCTAAGGCATCCGGATATTCGTAGCTTTGTAGAGGGCTTTCCGGTAGAAGAGTTTGAATGTTCACATGTACCAAAAGAAAAAATCAAAAAAGTCAGTCCACAACTGAACTTTTTTGATTTTTAGAAAGCTCTGGCGAATTATTTATTATTGTAAAGTATGCGCCAATTCGCCAGCGTCTATTTAAAATAAAAAGTAGGTCTTTAACGAGCTAAATTTTTGAAAATATGACGTAAACTTTCCATGGTTTTTTCAATTTGCAAAGGCGTCAGGCCTTCAAATGACTGTTCCAGTACGACATTGGTCAGATCATTGATCTTATGTGTCATTTGCATGCCTTTGTCAGTCAAAAATACTCGGGTAATCCGTGCGTCATCCTCACATGAATAGGTTTCAACCAGACCTTCGTCTTTTAAGCGGTAGACAATTTTAGTCGTGGTCGACATTTTAGAAACAACCATCTCTGACAAATCAGAAACACTGGCATGCGGTTTGGCTTTTAGTGCAAGAAGGATGCGGCGGCGGGAATTGTCAACACCATACTTTTTTAGTGCATGATCGACATTAACGACGTATTGAGCATGAACCTGAGTTACCCAATAATATGGAAAGTTTTCTAAATTAAATTCTTCCGTACACGGCAAAAATTTTGCATATTTCTTAGTCATGAAATGTTCCTTGTATTTATTTTTCTAGGGTCCGTTCATTTTATGAAAAAGTTTATGCATATTTCAACCTTTATTTTAAAAATGTTAAAGCGCTAACACTTTTTAGTTTTGCTTAACATCCCAAGGAGTTGATCAGTTCTGCATGTGAGCCTTATCTGGCGCGAAGATTGTTCTTTAAAATCGGATGAAAGGCGATAATATTTTGTATAAATTTAATTCCTCATTATGTATTTCGTGAGTAGAAATGTTTTCCAAGACTTTTTATTGTTCTTAAGCAGCCTGTCTGAATAGGTTTTAATGCAAATAATTGTATTTCAATAAATTAATCGATTTAAGAAATATAGGGTGATTGAGTGGTTTCAGTCAATATAGTAAATGATTATTTACAGCTATATTTTTAAGTGATTGTTCTTTCAATAAAAAAATAGTTTATGCTCTAATCTTTAAGTGACCTTAAAAATAATGGTCAAATCGAACTAAATGCTGTTTATTTTTAATTCAATTTGAATACATGATGTAGAAAAAATTAAAATTAATCAGTTTCAGCATCAATCAGTTGATCATAAAAGTCTCAATAAAATCATGATCATGTAATTTTTTTGTAAATTAATACATTACAAAATACTCAGTTTATGCATAATGGAATAGTCTTAAGTTGCATAGGTTAAATTTTAATGGATCCCTCGCCGTGCGTTGATCTTCCATCTCTATTTCTAGCTTACTCGAACGGGGTCATTCTCTAATGGAATTTTTATTAGATCCCGGAATCTGGGTAGGTTTAATTACTCTTATTATTCTTGAAATTGTTTTAGGTATTGATAACCTAGTCTTCATTGCCATTCTGGCTGAAAAACTTCCTCCTGAACAACGCGATAAAGCACGTGTTATTGGTTTGTCTCTCGCATTATTCATGCGTCTAGGCCTGTTATTTGCCATTGCCTGGTTGGTCACTTTGACACAACCATTGATTACTGTGTTTGACTGGACCTTCTCCGGTCGGGACCTGATCTTGTTATTTGGTGGCTTGTTCCTGGTGTATAAGGCCGTTACTGAGCTGCATGAAAAGATTGAAGGTAAACCTGAAGTCACAGTGTCTACCAATGTGGTATATGCAAGTTTCACTGCTGTTGTTGCACAGATTGTTGTTTTAGATGCTGTTTTCTCTTTAGATTCAGTGATTACCGCCATTGGTATGGTCGACAATATTTATGTCATGATGGCTGCCATGATTGTTGCAATGGGCGTGATGCTATTGGCATCGAAACCATTGACCAATTTTGTGAACCGTCATCCAACCGTGGTGATTCTGTGTTTAAGCTTCCTACTTTTGATTGGTATCAGTCTAATTGCAGAAGGTTTTGGTTTCCATATTCCTAAAGGCTATATCTATTCAGGTATTGGTGTTGCGATCATAATTGAAGCATTTAACCAGTTTGGTCAGCGTAATGCTGCTAAACATGAATCCAAGATTCCTTTGCGTCATCGTACGGCTGACTCGATCCTGAAGTTAATGGGTGGCAAGCTAGAGACGACCGACAGTCAAAATAATCAGGCACAAGAAACCTTTGCAGATGAAGAGCGCTATATGATTGGTGGGGTACTTACCCTTGCAGAGCGTTCAGTCGCTTCGATCATGACGCCGCGCGGTCAGATTTCATGGGTTGATCTGGAAGATAGCCCAGAACAGATCCGTGAAAAAATTCTATCTGTTCCACACAGTCTGTTCCCGGTATGTCGCGGTAGCCTAGATAAGGTGATTAGCGTAGTACGTGCCAAAGAATTATTGGATGTACTGGAAGAGCCGGAAGAATTAAAAGCACTGATTAAACGTCATCGCCCAATTTATATCTTTGAAAAAATGAAAGTTATTGACGCAATCAATACCTTGCGTACCTCTAAAGGTTCTTTGGTCTTGGTGAGTGATGAGTTTGGTAATGTGCAGGGTCTGATTTCACCGCTAGATGTGTTTGAAGCAATTGCCGGTGAATTCCCGGATGCTGATGAACAGCTAGATCTAGTTAAAATCGATGATACGCACTGGATTGCATCGGGCATGTTAGATCTTTATCAGCTTGAGCTTGAGCTTGGCATGATTGATCTGATTGATGAAGATGCCGGTTATATCAGTGTGGCGGGTTTGATTCTGGATAAAACCAACAGTACGGTTGAAGTTGGCACCGAGTTAAATTATCAGGGTGTACAGTTCAAAGTCACTGAAATTGAAAGCAATCGTATCAAGTCGGTCAGCATTCATTACGTAGGTTAAACAGGTGTTTTAAACACGTTATTTGTTCAAATTCTAAAAGTCAGTTGCTTTAGTGGCAGCTGGCTTTTTTAATGCATGTCTGTTGAATGTGGCTCATTAAAATAATATGAGCCTTCGTTTAAACTGATTTTTATCAGTTTATTCATACTATTAGTCATGTTCCCGATTGAGCTGAATATCCGGATATTGCAGTGAGATTTTGAAGCCGAAAAAGTCAAGTCAGCAATCGAAAATAAGCATGATCAAGCATCAAATATTGATTCATGTAACCTGTTAATCAAAACTTAAAAGTCATATTTAAATACTGACAAAAAATTGAACTACAATTCACATGAACTAGATTTGCATGATGCAAACAGATCTTAAGTAAAATGGAAACCGTTTGTGTGGAAATCACTAGATAAGTTGCATGAAGCCTACTCAGTTCAGAATAAAACTACTCAAAAATGATCTCCGAAAGAGCTAGACAAAACATTTCTAATGAGGTCAATAGAGCAAATGAGCAGGATCAATCTAAATAGGGGCGTTTATCTATTCAAGAGAATAAACACCCTGTGAAGCGACCAGTAAACTAAATGGATTCTGGCAGAATTTTAAAGTTGGCGTATTTTCGGATTGTTTCAGTATTGAGCTGATGGATTTCATCCAGAAAGGCGACATTAAAACTGCCTAACTGTTGTGCGCGTTCAAATGCCAATTGACCGGCAATTGCAAAATGTACATGCGCAGTCAATGCAGCAAGGGCTGGAGACGTTAATGCACTATAGGCAGCAATTAGTGCACCGAGCGCACATCCCATCGCCGTGATTCGGGGCTGTAAAGCAGAACCGCCTGACACCTGTATCACAGGATAGTCTCTAGAAATAATATAATCGGATTCACCGGAGATCGCGATACATTCACAATGATCCAGCAAAGTTTGCGCCTGTAAATAAACATCCGCACTGTCTACCGTGCTATCTACACCCTTGGACTCAATCTGCTTACCGGCCAAAGCACCAATTTCAGAAGCATTGCCTCGTAAAATCGTAGGTTGGGAATGCATCAACTGATCTACGACGCCAGAACGCCAGTGCAGAACTGTTCCATAACCGACAGGATCAAGCACCCAGGGTTTTTGCAGCTGATGTGCAGTTTTCGCAGCAATCTGCATCGCCTGAACCTGCTCTGTCGTCGGTGTACCCAGATTCAGACTGATTGCTGCTGCAATCTTGGCAAAACTTTCAGCTTCAAACGGATTGTCGATCATAGCCGGAGATGCATGTGCAGCCAGTACAATATTGGCGACATAGTTACTGGCCACCGTATTGGTCATTATATGTACCAGGGGCTGCTGTTGCTGAAGTTTCAACCAGGCCTCACAGATCTGATCCAGAAGCGTTTGCTGTAGTGCTTGCATCGAAGTCGTCATAATGGTTATTTAGAAGAAGAGAAAGATTCGTTGTATTCGGTCAGCGGGTAAAATAGTGGTCTTGATGCTTGCAGCTACGACAGAACAGGCTGACATAATCACTGGCATCATAATCCACCGACAGTTCCTGTGAGCCGCAGTGCATACAACGTTTTTGGGAATAAAATTTCAGGCGGGGTTCGATCTTGTGCCACGAACGCCACACCGGCTGAAAGAAGATATTTTCATCATAGCCCAAAAACCGATAAAACAGGATTTCGCTCATCTTGCTGAATGCCAGTTGCGGTGGACGCGGCAGGGTAGAGGTTTCCCATTTTTCTGTAACTGAACGTTCGCGGTACTGCTGTAAGGTTTTTTTCAGCAGATTGGTATTAATAAAGTTTTCATTGCGAGGCTTGAGGGCTTTTTGTTTGTACAGATATTCAAGTCCCGTTTGTACCAGATAATAAATCTGGCCTACAGCCAGTACATCCAAAAGACGATAGCAAAAGGTCTGAAAGCTCTGATTTCCGGCAATCTGCACATTCCAGCTACGGCAATAGAATTGAGCAAACTGAATGATTTCTTCATACAGCAGGCAATAGAGTGCATCTTTGACTTCATCTGCACTTTTAAAGGGCACACCTTGGCTCAGGTTCTGATAAAACCAATTGCGCAGCTGCTGGGTAATGCTGAATAGGGTCGGTTCAGAATAGCCATCCAGTCGCACATTAATATAATAATGCTGATTTTCCTGCTGGAGATCTTTGGGAATCAGAACCTGATCCCTGATTAGGATTTTCACCAGACCATGCTGAAACAGATAGTTGGGACTGATGGAATAATATCGAATTTGATGCCAGTCAATATATTCGCGGTGCTGGCTATATTCCTGAACCTGTTCATCCAGAATCGCGAGTAAAAACAGTTTATTGATAAAACTGAGCTGATTCAGCTCAAGAACCGGTCGATCCTGTTTTTTATGATATTGACGGTTTTCCTGTAAACGGACTTCCTTGAGCATGCGTTTACGCTGCGCCAGACAGTGGTCGCAATAACAATTGTGCTTTTGATCGGAATACAGCTGATGCTGACAATGGCTGCATTCGTGATAGCTCAGTTCCTGATCATATTGCTCTGCCTCAATCCAATACATCGATGCCTTACACAGCGGACAGTGGGTACTTTCATCAAGCTGTTTTTGCAGAACACTGAATACCATGGTCGCGAGCAACTCTAAAATGGAAGGGCATTTGATTATACACGGCTGATGAGATGCAAACGTAGTGGACTGGTGCAATTTTTCTAAATCAAAATTAGTCACCCAAACAGGAGAAGAGCTACCGAAGTAGCTCTGATTTTAAAAACATGAAATGACGTTTTTTAAACCGGGCAGGGTAATGTGTCGTCCTCCTCGCCGCGGTGTTTGGCATGAATTAAGGCCTGAACCTTTTTAGAGGGCACTTTTTTGGCACCGAGTGCATCGTAGGTGTTGAGAATGGCAGTCACTTCATGGGCCTGAAGCGGAATGCATTCACAGCTCATCAACAGGGCAATCACTTTATGGTCAATATTGGCCTGATCCAGGGTCTGCAAAGTTTTGATATTTTCGATCCGTACAACATGCTGTTTTAAATACATGGCTCACCTCATCATCGTTATCATTATTCTTTCATTGGAAGTGTGGAAAAACACAGTTTAACTGTAGCAAGAAGTGTGCTCATTTTTTAATCTGCATTTATGCGGTACTCAGCAAATAAAATTATATATTTTTAAATCAGTGATTTATAAAAATGTAAGAAATTATGATGCTGGCTATTTTTATGGCACAGATATTTCTTATGTAGAGCCGAGTGCTGCTCAATTAGGTAGAATGCATTGAAAGTGGTGCACGAAATGCCCATATTAGATCTAACAATACAAATGCACAGACAGCGTTTAAAACTTGGCGTATGATTTTGACATGAACAATGTCGAACACGATAAAAGATTAGGACAGGACATGAATATTGCGGCAAACCCGGTGATCGAAGCGGATCAAACCATTTATTTAAAAGACTATCAAAAACCTTCCTTTATTGTTGATTCCATCGACCTGAATATTCAAGTCTATAGTGACCACAGTCTGGTCAGCAGCAAGCTGGAGATGCAGCGCCAAACTGCTGGCGATCTGGTTCTGCTTGGCCGCGATCTAGAGCTGCAATCGATTAAGTTAAATGGTCAAACCCTGAATGCCAGTGACTACCACTTGGATGCTGAACAACTGGTGATTGCCAATGCACCTGATCAAGTGTTGCTTGAAATTGTGGTTAAAATCCACCCTGAAAGTAATACGATGCTGGAAGGTTTGTATCAGGCCAGTTCAGATCTGTTTGTGACCCAAAATGAACCAGAAGGGTTCCGTAAAATTACTTTCTATCCAGACCGTCCAGATGTGTTGTCGGTCTTTACGACGCGTGTCGAAGCAGATAAGAAATATCCGGTTTTGCTTGCAAATGGTAACCTGCTGGAAACAGGTGAAGTCGATGCCAATCGTCACTATGCCGTGTGGCAGGATCCGACCAAGAAACCGAGCTATTTGTTCGCCTGTGTCATTGGTGATTTGGCAGTGATGAAAGATTCCTATGTCACCTCAGAAGGCCGCAATTTAGCTCTGGAAATCTACGCAGAAGAAAAAGATATTCCAAAATGCAAGATCGCCATGGAAGCGCTCAAACATTCCATGCGCTGGGATGAGGAGCATTATGGTCTGCCTTATGATCTGGATAACTACATGATCGTGGCGACCAGTGCATTCAACATGGGTGCCATGGAAAATAAAGGTCTGAATATCTTCAATACTTCATGTGTGCTGGCCGATGAAGAGTACACCACTGATGCTGCTATCATGCGAGTGCAGTCGGTGATTGCGCATGAATATTTCCATAACTGGACTGGTAACCGGATTACCTGTCGTGACTGGTTCCAGTTGTGTCTGAAAGAAGGCTTGACCGTATTCCGTGATCAGTCTTTCTCGGAAGATTTACAGTCGGCTGCGGTACAACGTATTGATGATGTAGCAGTTCTCAAAGCGCATCAGTTCCCCGAAGATTCAGGCCCATTGTCACATCCACCGCGTCCGGATCATTTTGTAGAAATTAACAACTTCTATACCGCCACCGTTTATGAAAAAGGTGCGGAAATTAACCGCATGATGGCGACCTTGCTTGGCAAGGAAAAATTCCGTCAGGGAACCGATGAATATTTCCGCCGTCATGATGGTCAGGCGGTAACGGTTGAGGATTGGGTGGCTGCACTAACAGCAGGTTCAGGTGTGGATCTTTCAAATTTCCTGACCTGGTATAACCAGCCGGGTACGCCTAAACTTCAAGCAAAAGCTGAATATGATGTAGAGACCCAAATCTATCGCCTCAGCTTTAAGCAAAGCCTGAAAACCCATGCTAAATATCCAAATTTGAAAGCAGTACCCATTCCAGTCGCTTTGGCATTGTTTGATGCTGAAACAGGTGAGCAGCTAACGTTGAACTCTGAGGCACTCTTTGAAAATGGCGTGAAAGATGGCGTGTATCTGTTTGATCAGGATGAGGCAACGATCGAATTTAGCGGTGTGACAGCAAAACCAGTGGTGTCCTTGCTGCGTAATTTCTCTGCACCAGTGAATCTGGACTTTGACTATTCAGAAAAAGAGCTGGCTTTCCTGTTGCAATATGAAACGAATGGTTTTAACCAGTGGCAAGCAACTCAGACCTTACTCGAGCGTATCTTGCTGGATGACCAGCCTGCAGAAATTTATATCGAGGCTATGCTCAATACCTTGCCGGATGTGATTGAGAAAGATCCGCTGTTGGCATCACGTCTGTTTGATATTCCGTCGGAAGGTTATTTAGGTAGCCGTATTGATCAGGATTATAATCCAGTCATGATTCAGGAAAAACGTGAGGCTTTGCTGCATACCTTGGCACGTGCCTTTGGAGAAACAGCGAAAGAAACTTATCTCAATCTGGATCCTGATCTGCAATCTGAATTTTCACAAGCAATGGGTGTGCGTGCCTTAAGAAACATCATGCTGACGATGATGGCTCGTCAGGGAGATGCATTTGCCTTTGATTTAGCTTATGAGCAATATCACACAGGCAATATGTCTGAACGTTTGGGTGCGCTAAAAGTCCTAGTCTGGAATGATGCACCACAAGCAAAAGAAGCTCTGGCCGATTTCTATAGCCGCTTTGAAGATGAAGCCTTGTCTTTAGACCAATGGTTTATGGTTCAGGCAGCCCATCCAAAAGCAACAGATGAAACCATTGCGTATCTGACCCAGCATCCAGATTATGATCTGGCGGTGCCTAACCGTATCCGTGCAGTCAGTGGTGGTTTGAATGCCAATCCGGTCAATACCTGGAGCTTTGGCGTACAGCATTTTATTGGTCTGGCGAAATATCTGGATGAGAAAAACCCGATTGTAGGCTCACGTTTGCTACAGGTATTGTCACGCTGGTATACCTTGGCAGAACCGCAACGCAGTGAAGTGAAAGCACAGCTTGAGACTTTAAAGCCACTGGTTAAATCTAAAAACGTGTCTGAGACACTCAATAGTATGCTCAGCGTATAACATCAATATTCATAAAAAACCGGATCGACCTGATCCGGTTTTTTATTTCCTGTTTATTTCAAACGCTGGCTTTAAATACAGTTGAATTTCTCTAAAGGCTTAGGTAAGTACCAAAGGGTGTTACAGTATGATTATACGGAAAAGAGTATTTGTTTATTAAGCTGTAAGCTAGGTAAAGGGATCTACAGATTCGCTTACTAGAGGTTGTCCAAGATATGTTAGTGAAAATTGAAGATGGTTTTTATTTAAATAGCCAGCATATTATTGCCGTACATGTCAGCAAGAATCCTGAAAATGGCTTACTTGAAATCTCTATTCAATACACGCCACATTCCATTCAGCAGGTCGGAGAATACAAAAAAGTATTTCAAAGCCAGCTTGATGCTGAAATTTTCTTAAGTGAGTTAAATCAAAAACTTCGCTAAAAGCCTGCATCATACAGGCTTTGATCAAGCATCTTATTGTCTGACGATGAGGACTGGAATAGAGGAAAGTGCCAGAACATTCTGAGCGACACTGCCCAGCATAAGTTTTTGCAGACCCTTACGGCCATGTGAGCCCATAATGATCATATCGGTCGGGGATTCAGTTGCAGCCTGCATAATGCCTTCTGACGGTGCCATGCCATGCAGGATTTTTGTCGTCACCTGGATGCCATCACGAACAAAGTTCAGTTTCAGTTCATTTAAACGATCCAGTGCATTTTGTTCTGCATGCATAAAGTAATCTGTGACTGCTGGAGCAACTTTGTAAAAATCTACGCCCTTAAAGGGATCCACCGCAATCACACTGAGTAAAGTGACATGGCTATGAAATACTTTGGCCAGTTCTAGGGCATGATCTGCGGCAGCATAGGAAATCGAGGACTCATCGAGTGCTACGAGAAGATGATCATAGTTATTCATGGTGCTTCCTCATATTTATTATTGCAGTAAAGGGGAGTGTGGTTTGAGCGACTAAATCTCCACAGCATGTTTTGTTAGACATTTCAAATGTAAAGTAGCAAGTACTGCGCATCTTGAAGATGCGCAGCATCAGGATTATTTTTTCACAATCAGTACGGGAATTTCACTCGCACCCAATACATCCTGTGCAAAGCTGCCCAGAATCATTTTCTGGAAGCCTTTACGGCCATGAGAACCCATGACGATCAGGTCTGCTTTCACTTCACCCGCGGTTTCAGCAATATGCTCTGCATTGACTAAACCTGTGACAATACGGGATTGCGCTTCAATACCTTCACCGGCTGCGATGGCAGTGGCTTCTTTCAGCGCCTTTTTGGCATTGGCATGTGCCTCGATAAAATATTCCTTCATGATGGAGGAGCTATAATAGAAATCAGCCTCGGTAAAAGGATCTTCTGCGATCAGGCTGATCAGGGAAAGCTGACTACCGAATGCCTTGGCAATTTTGGCAGCATGTCGTACTGCAGAAAAGGAAATTTCTGAACCGTCCACTGGGACTAAAATATGTTGATAAGCCATGGCTTTTCTCCGCAGGTTGTCTGATTTTTAGGCTTGGTTTATTGATAGCACAGTGCTGGGGCGGGTGCAATTGCAAAAAAGCGGTAAAATTGAAAAAACTCATTAAATTACAAATATTTTTCATGTAAAAGTTATGAAAAAAACAGAGTAAAAAACTCGGAATTGTAGTTTTCATGATCAAAAATAAGAGCATGAATAGTCCTTGTTTGCAGCAGGATGGTTTAAACTGCCGTAGCCTGTTTTTAGATCGTGTATAGGGGACTGTTTTGAGGTTTTTTGCCATTCATCTTTTGCTCATAGGTTCAGTTATTCTTTCTGGCTGTCAGACCGCACAGAACAGTAAAGTCATTGCCGGTGCCTTTAACCTGACCACAGGCTTGCAGCAAAAAGTGATGGATCGTTATGCGCCTGGTGCGGTTATCGTGCAGCAAAATATTGCCTATGTGCCGCAGCAGAAATTATCTCTGGATCTGTATCAGCCGCAGAATATTGCCAGTATTGGACCAAGACCGACCATTGTCTGGATTCATGGCGGTGGCTGGATTTCAGGTTCTAAAGAACATGCACGCGGTTATTTCAAGCTGCTGGCGGCACAGGGCTATAACGTGGTATCCGTACAATATCAGTTTGCGCCACAAGTGACCTATCCAAGCCAGTTACACCAGATCAATCAGGCACTTAAATTTCTAGATACCTATGCAGACACCTACCAAATCGATGCCCAGAACTTATATCTGGCCGGAGATTCTGCCGGGGCGAATATGGCCAGCCATTATGCCGCGCTTTTGACCAATCCTGTATTTGCCGACCAATCCGGTATTCAGCCTCATCTGCAACCTGCGCAGCTTAAAGGTTTAATTTTGCATTGTGGAATTTATGACTTAGAAGCATTTGCCAGCACAGCACCTGAGGAAATGAAAATTATCGAATGGGGGGTCTTTAACCTGATTCAGGCTTATACCGGCGATCGTAAACATGATGCTGAGTTTTTAAAGGAGATTTCTCCGATTCAGTATATTACGCCGTCTTATCCGCCAGTGTTCATCAGTGGCGGGAATAAGGACTTCCTGACCGATACTCAGTCGCTACCATTTGTAAAAGCTTTGAAGGAACAGCAGGTTCCTGTGACTGAAATATTTTATCCAGAGTCTAAGGCCTGGCTCATTCATGAATATCAGTTTTTTATGGGAAAAAAGGAAAGTCAGCAAACCTTTGTCAAAACCCTGGATTTTTTACATCAGCTTTCCCCGTGAAGAGAAAACTGTGCAAAATGAATCTCTCAAGATTGATCGTGTCAGTTTGTCCCGACAGCAATCATTGAAAAATTGTTTGGAGTTTAAAAAATGAATCCTGTCTCATGGGCATATTTGTTGTTGGCGTTGGCTATTATTGCCGAAGTGACTGGATCAACATTTCTGGTGAAGTCAGAAGGCTTTACCCGATTATGGCCATCTTTGGCTGTAGTCATTTTATTCTGTATTGCGTTTTATTTGCTGTCTCAGGTCATTAAAGTAATTCCTTTAGGTATTGCCTATGCGATCTGGGCGGGAGTAGGCATCGTTCTTACGGCAATCGCAGGCTATGTGATCTTTAAGCAGGCGCTAGATTTGCCCGCTTTTATCGGGATTGCACTGATCATTTCCGGTGTGGTGGTGATTAACCTGTTTTCCCAGACTGCAGGGCATTAAAAAGGCAGACAAGGTAGCTGCCTCATTTCTACAATAAGCTTATGCCACTTGCGGTTTAAGCTTAAACATTAAATAAACTATCAGACCAAGTAGCAGTCCCCAAAAAGCGGAGCCAATACCAAAAAACTGGATATTAGAGGCGCTAAACAGGAATGTCATCAGTGCTGCTTCACGGTCATGACTGTCCTGAAAAGCCAGCGCGATATTGTGGCCAATGGTGCCAAACAGGGCAATGCCTGCCAATACTGTAATCAGAATCCCCGGAAAAGCCATTAGTACACTGGTCAAGGTCGCAGCAAAAAAACCCATCAGGATATAAAACAGGCCGCAGCTCATACCGGCAATATAACGTTTGGCCGGATCAGGATGCGCTTGGACATCCAGGCTGACCGCCGCACTGATTGCGGCAAGATTGACACTAAAACAGCCAAATGGTGCCAACATCGTCTGTGTAATACCCGTCCAGCCTAGAATAGAATTTACTTTCGGGGGATAACCATAACTTTTGATGACGGCCAAGCCAGGCAGGTATTGCGATGCCAGATTAATCACCATTAAAGGTAAGGCCAGTCCTAAAACAGCTTGCAGGCTAAATTCAGGTGTAATCCATACCGGCTGGGCAATACTCCAGTTCAGCTGCGGAATAGTAAAATTAATAAAGAACGGACAGAGGGCAATAGCCATTAACACGGTAATCACGATGCTATAGCGCGTACTCAGTTTTTTGGAAACCAGATAAATCGCCAGTACACAAAGCACGAATTCCCAGGACTGTTGCAGACTGCCAAAGACCGAGATGCCAAATTTTAATAAAACACCTGCCAGCATGGCACTGGTCAAACTCTGTGGAATAAACTGGAAAATTCGCTCGAAAATTCCAAAAAATCCCAGACAGGCAATCAGGATGCCAGAAATCAGAAAAGCGCCAATTGCTTCACCCAGACTATAGTGACCGGCAGAAGCAATGACCAGTGCCAGACCGGCAGTCGACCAGGCGGTTGAAATCGGATAACGATATTTCCAGGAAAGCAAAAATCCAGAAACTCCAATACCTATACCCAGTGCCCATAACCAGGAGCTAATTTGTGCCTGATTAGCACCTAGGCTTTGAGCGGCTTCAATGACCAGTACGGCGGAAACACTAATACCAATCATGCAGGTAATAAAACCGGCCATGATGGCAGGAAAGGAGAGATCTTGTAAAAGTTTTGGCATCATCCATGACACTATTTTTAAATGCGTTTAAATCATACGCTTTTCACGTATCAACACAATGTTTTTAACAATTTTATCCAAAGGTCTACTGGTTTGAAGCCGATCATTGCTAGAAAGTTGAAGTCGCCAGTTTAAGGCCAAAACCGCAAAACAGGATCCCAACTGCAGCAACACAACTGGCGGTCACTTTATAATTCTGGTTGAAATAGGAAGCCAGTTTTACACCAGAAAAAATCAGGATTGACAGATAGGTCATACTGATCAATTGCAGGATCAGAGCCAGTAGCGTGAACGTCAGGGCAGGATAAGGATAGGCAGGATCGACAAACTGCACAAAAAAAGACAGATAAAACAGAATCGCTTTGGGATTTAAGATGCTAATCGTAAGTGCGGTACGAAAGGGCTGAATTGATTCAGTAGTATCGGAAGATGTTTTTTTAATCTGGACGCGTTGTGATGACTTTTCCGGAAAGAAAGTCTGGTAGGCCGCAATGATTAGCTTGATACCCAAGTAACTGAGATAGATCGCTCCGATAATTTTCAGTGCAATAAACAGTACCGGGAAGGCATGTAGTAAAGAAGCTGCTCCCAATGCCGTACATATAATCAGGATCAGGTCGCCTGTATATACCCCCAATGCGCCCATATAGCCTGTTTTGATGCCAAAGCGTGAAGCAATCGACATGACATACAAGGAGTTCGGCCCAGGCAGTAACACAATCAACGTGGTTCCAATGATAAAGGTCGTTAGATCTGTGATACCAAACACGAAAAACTCGCATGAACAAAAAAGCCGATGCGGCATTATAGCAACATCGGCCTGGAGAAATTTGCTAAATTTTCTTTAAATTTCAGTGGTACTCAGGAAAGTTTCACGTAATAAAGCAGCCAGTTGCTCACGGGCTTTAATGAAACCGTCAATGCCGCCTTGCAATAATTCACTGGCCATCGGATCCTGTTTCAGTTGTGCTTCAAAATCGGCAGGGCTGATTGGGCTGAGTTCACCTTGAACTTTAATATCTTTGGCTGAGAGTTGGGCCTGCACTTCACGCTGATCATTTTCCAGTTCGGCCAGCAGGTTTGGTGCTACCGTGAGCAGGTCACAGCCGCTCAAGCCTAGAACCTGATCAATACTGCGGAAGCTGGCACCCATGATTTCAGTCTGAATACCATGCGCTTTATAAAATTCATAAATACGCTTAACCGAAAGTACACCCGGATCTTTTTCAATCGGGTAAGACTCAACGCCTTCAGCTTTTTTGTACCAGTCCAGAATACGGCCGACAAAAGGCGAGATTAATGTTACTTTGGCATCAGCACAGGCATGGGCCTGATGCTGACCAAACAATAAAGTCAGATTGGTATGAATGCCTTGTTCTTCCAGTGCTTTCGCTGCCTGAATGCCTTCCCAGGTAGACGCGATCTTGATCAGAATGCGGTCTGAGTCAATTCCATATTGCGCATAAAGTGCCAGTAACTCTTTGGCTTTGGCAATGGTAGCTTCAGTATTAAAGGACAGCGAAGCATCGACTTCCGTTGAAACACGACCTTCAATCAGTTTTAAGATTTCTACACCAAATTTGACCGTTAAAATATCAATAGTCCGTTCAATCAGAGCGTCATCTGCATAGCCTTCTTGCTGGGCTTGCTGAAAAGCAGCTTCAATCAAGGCCTGATTTTCAGGTTGTTTTGCTGCTGCAGTAATCAGCGATGGATTGGTGGTTGCATCAAGCGGACGAAATTTTTCAATGGCACTCAAATCACTGCTGTCTGCCACAATGGTCGTCAAGTTTTTTAATTGGTTTAATGCAGTTAATGTCATTACGATCTAGTTCTATGGTTATTGCTTATGCTTTCTTATATATCATAAATGGCCGGTTTACCAAGTAGACTGTCGTTGAATTTCTGTGATTAATGCCCGGTTTTACGTTGTTTGCGCAAGTGATTAATCAAAAAATGAGCAGCTGTGCCTAATCGGGTTTCTCTGCTCCAGACCAGATCAACAAAATATTCAAACTTTGGGGTGAAATCGAGCAGGTTGAGAACCTGTAACTGATCTTGCAAATGTGGCTGCTCATTCAGCATTTCGAGTGGCAGAACCCCCCAGCCCAGTCCTTGCTGAATCATGCTGCAAGCCGAGTGGTGGTTGTCGGTGCGCCAGTAATTTCGTGAAAAGAGTAGTTCCGGCTTGATGGTGCGATCCCGACTGGCCACCACAATCTGCCTGTTTTGCAAAATCTGTTCATAACTGACTTGATCGAACTGACTTAGGGGATGCTGTTTGGCGACTACAGCCACCAGTACTTCACGTTTCAATTCCACAAACTGTTCCCGTGTTTCCAGTTGTTCGCGTTCAAACATCAAGGCTAGCTGCGCTGAACCTTCAAACAGCATACGATGTGCATCTTCCTGAGGTGCACTGAATACATTGACTTGCAGTGCAGGAAATTCCTGTTCTAGCAACACAATATAATCGGTCCAGCGCGTATGCAGCAATTCTGAAACTACCACAATATTCAATTCAGATTCCAAGCCTGAACTTAGGGCTTGAGCATGCTGTTTCCACTGGTTCATTTCTACCAGTAGCTGCTGGGTTTTTTCATACAATACCTGCGCTTGTGCAGTTGGTTTCGGTTCACGACCTATACGCTGAAACAGTTCCAGATTCAGGTCAATTTCCAGATTGGCAATGGCCATGCTGACTGCTGAAGGTACTTTGCCCAGTTGACGTGCAGCCGCAGAGAAAGAACCGGTTTCCATCACGGTTTTAAACATCAGCAGCTGTTCTTGATTAACATTCATATCTTTAATCTTTCATTTTTATTGATAGATTCTAACTCGAATAATCAGATTTAAAGAAATAAAATTCTTGCATCATGTAATGAATTGAGCTGATTTAATATGTTAATTTCCAAAAGAAGACTGATTCATGCTGCCTTATATGAAGGCATTTTACTGGTCGTGATTGCTGTCCTTTTAAGTACACTGATGCATATGCCACTTGAAGTGACAGGTGCGCTCGGGATTGCTATGGCTGTGACTTCAGTATTTTGGAATATGCTGTTTAATCACTATTTTGAAAAGTTTGAAGCTAAACATCGTTTAAAAAGAAGCGTTAAAGTGCGGATTGCTCATGCAATTGGCTTTGAAGGCGGTTTGATGCTGGCGACCATTCCGATGGTGGCTTATGCCTTACACATGAGTCTGGCTCAGGCCTTTCTGCTAGACTTAGCTCTAACCCTTTGTATTCTCGTATATACCTTTATCTTTCAGTGGATTTATGATCATCTAGAAGCCAGACTAGGGCTCCAGCCGGATTATCGGAAAATCTCATCATAAAATATGCCATAAAAAATCCCACACAGTTCAGACTCCCTTTTCAGAATGCGAAAGGTGAAATATTCAGCGATGAGGACTTGATCAAGTCCTCATTTTTTATGCTCGAACCCAATTGAAAATTAAGCTATAAGACATTGATTTTTTATTTTAATTTTAAAATTTATTGGGGAATTCAATGCTATTTAGACGCGCGGTCTTGTCAGTGTCCATCGTGTTGCTGATGTCTGGTTGTGGGGGTGGAGGAGGTGAGAGCAGTACGCCACAGCAGACGCTTCCGGATCCCGTAATTTCACCAGGTTCGGGTGAGCAGCTGAGCAAAATTGCGGAAATTAAGGTCCTGGATGTAGGTTCGGAATTAACAGCAGGGAATTTCGGTCTGAAAACTTGGAATCCCACCGCCATGGTGGTAAATGGCGATGTCCTTTATATTACCAATAGTCAGGCCGAATCGAATATTTTACGTTATGACTTGAAACAAAAACGTGCACTCAGTGCGATTGATCCTACGAAAATTTCGGGTCTGGCCAAAAAATGGGATAGCCTGAATGATCTGGAAATTCAAGCAGGGCGTTTGTATGTGGCCAATTATGGCTCGAACCGAATTGATGTTTTAGATATTAATAGCGAGCAACCGAACTTCATTATGGCACTCGGTACAGGTGTGTGGTGGGGCGATGCGCTTAATTATTCGCTGGTACATAGCAATGCAGTGACTGCCGATGATCGTTACGTGTATGTGCCTGATATTGAAGGCCGGATCAATGTCTGGCGTCAAAGTGATGTGACTGCGCAAAACCATTTAAAGGCCCGCAAATTTGCACGGCTCAGCTTGCCGGGCTGTGCACGCAACTGTAATGCACGTATGGAGGTCATGGGCGACTATCTGTACACCAGTCTGCCCGATGGTATGACTTATGTCCACGATATCAATCAGATTCAGAAAAATGGAAATAATATTGCGCCCATTTTAACAGAAACCAATTTGTCGGCAGTCATGCATCGCCATAACGATGGCTTGGTCTATGTATCACGAAATGATGGAACTGTAAAAAGCTACCGGGAAAAATCTTTTAACTTGGAGTCTATCTTACCCAATAAAAGTGTAGATACTTTCCGAGATTATATTTTAAAAGGGCAAAACCAGAGCAGTCGACTGGCCAAGGCTAGCGATCTTTATATTTATGGTCAGAATCTACTACACATGGCCAATCAGAAAATTCATATTCTGCCAATGCTGACCCTGCAACAGAATAAATCCACCCAGCTAAACCAAGCTATGATTTTAACCGAATCTAAAGCACGCGAGAGAAGCCGTGTCTTGCAGGATGGTGAATCATGGGAAACCTTGACCAATAGCAGCCAGCGTCATGTCTATATGGACCAGATTTTATCGGCAACACTAAATGGCAATCGCCTGCATTTGCAAAGTTACAGTGCTGTGCCTGTACGTGATTTGCAGATTCGTGCCAAGATTAAAAACTCAGAAGACTGGGTGATTCTGGCTAAGCTGGATCAGTTGACACCATTTTCGAATGCCAGCTTTGAGCTCAAGTTGACCGATCAATCCCGTTTCCCTTTGCTAGATGGCACAGGCTCAATCCAGTTGGCAGGTCTGAGTCAGACCACGCAAAACCCAAGCAATATTTTTGATCTGAAAATTAGCTCTGAGACTGATGAGCATGTCAAAAAGCTGAACCAGATTAAAGCCAAATGGAAAATTTATTTCGGAACCTATGATGAGCCAAATAAATGGTGCCGTATTACGCCGGTCTATGCCCGGGAATGGGTCATGATGATGACCAATCTGGCCTATATGCTGAGTACTCCAGAATTTGAAACCTTATGGTTTAACCATAAAGCAGTCATGGGACACGATTTTTTTGGCAATCATGGTCAGGTAGAAGGACCGAATGGTTTCTTTCAGCCAGAAGATTATGTCCGGATCTATCGAGAAATTCTTAACCGCAATGAAATTAATCTTGGCATTACCAATATGGGTGGTGGTCTAGGTGGGGGTGCAGTCTTGGGGGTAGATACATGGTTGTTCTATGGCCATTACAGATTATCTGGCTATCGAATTATTGCACATGAATTTGGTCATCATTGGGGCGGGCATAATAGTGCCTGGGCCATGTCGAATTATGGCTTTGAAGCTATGGTCGATTGGTTAAACTTCTATTTCCAGCGCCGTCCAGGCTCAATTCCTTATATGGACCCAAATGTGAATGCTTTCCACCTAACACCCGACAGCGCGCTTTGTCAGGGTGTGAACCAGAATATGGTGAAAGGTGTGGCATCGACTGCACCGTGGAACAAAGTGGATGAATATTTTAAAAATAACCCGATGCCAAATCCCTAAAACATAAAAAAAGCCCCTCATTTGAGGGGCTTTTTAATTGGATCGGTCAACAGATTATTTTTCAATAATCGCCGTTACACCTTGACCACCGGCTGCACAGATCGATACCAGTACGCGACCTGAACCTTTCTGGTTAATCAGTTTTGCTGCTGTCGCAATGATACGACCGCCAGTTGCTGCAAACGGGTGACCGGCAGCAAGTGAAGAGCCTTTTACGTTCAATTTTGCACGGTCAATTGAACCTAATGGTGCATCCAGACCTAAACGCTCTTTACAGAATTTCGGATCTTCCCAAGCTTTCAGCGTAGACAATACTTGAGATGCAAAAGCTTCATGAATTTCATAATAGTCGAAGTCTTGCAGTTTCAGACCTGCACGTTCCAGCATACGCGGCACGGCATAAGCAGGCGCCATCAACAGGCCTTCTTTTTTCTCGACAAAATCAACTGCGGCAGTTTCCTGGAAAGTCAGGTAAGCCAATACTTCATGACCATTTGCCTTCGCCCATTCTTCAGAAGCCAAGAGCACGCAAGAAGCACCATCTGTTAGCGGCGTAGAGTTACCCGCAGTCATGGTACGGGCATCGCCCTTACCAAAGGCCGGCTTTAATTTCGCCAGTTTTTCAACACTTGAGTCCGCACGCAGGTTATTGTCACGTTGAAGACCCAAGAATGGTGTGATCAGGTCATCAAAGAAACCTTCTTCATACGCTGCAGCCATTTTCTGGTGTGAAGATGCAGCCAGTTCATCTTGCGCTTCACGGGAAATTCCCCATTCCAGTGTGGTAATCGCCTGATGATCACCCATAGACAGACCTGTACGCGGTTCACCATTTTTTGGTGCATCCATCAGGTCTTTCACATTGATCTTGGTCAATGCTTTCAGACGGTCTTTTGCAGTTTTCGCGATATTTAGCTCAAGTAATGCTTTACGTAAACCGTCACCAAAAGCAATCGGTGCATCAGAAGTCGTATCTACACCACCTGCAATGCCTACTTCGATTTGACCTAGAGCAATCTTGTTCGCTACCAGAAATGCCGCTTGAAGGCCAGTACCACATGCTTGCTGAATGTCATAAGCAGGGGTTTCCGGTGCAAGAGCAGTATTTAGTACACATTCACGAGTCATGTTGAAATCGCGGCTGTGTTTCAGTACAGCACCTGCAACCACTTCACCTAAGCGTTGACCTTGAAGGTTAAAACGTTCAACCAGACCATTCAGGGCTGCTGTGAACATATCAGTATTGGATGCCGTAAAGTAAGCACCGTTAGAACGTGCAAATGGAATGCGGTTACCACCAATAATAGCAACGCGGCGAACTGTATTTTGGCTCATGTTTGGTTCCTGTTGAACAGAAGTCTGTGTTATAGATGTTGAATCTTGTTGGCTTGAAGTCGTTTTTTTGGTACGTGCAGATGTACTGCGTGTACGTGTGGTTTTAGCCGGACTTTTTTCTGTGGCATTGGCTGTATCAGGATTTTTAGTGCTACGCTTGCTACGCGTTGATGGTTTTGACACAGTTTCTGTCGCAGAGTTCTCGACTGCTGGATTATCTTGAGTTGTTTTGCTCATAAGGCTTTACCAGGCAAATAGATCGTCTTCTTGGCGGTTACATTAGCATAGAAGAAGATAAGCTGTATTGACTACAATGACATTACAGACTGCGCTTAGGTCAAGTCATCTGCCTGTTATCTCAAGTATGATTGGGCGGAAACTGGTAGATCTATTGAAATATAAGTGTCTGGCATCATACTGAAGTTTAAGGATAACTTTAGATCAACCAAAAATTAATTTGTATGAGAGATAATAAACATGACTGATCAGTACCAAACTTTTGCAAAATCTCCTATTGGTAAATTTGTCATTAAAAATTTGGGTCTGCCATCCCCAACTTCTTTAGAGCGTTTTGAGTCTGCTACACCTGTAGTCAAAGGTGCAGTATTGTTTGGAGCAGCACCGGCAAGTACCTTGACTGGTGCTATTGCTCAGGTTCTGGCAAATATTCATGCCAATAGCTATGCAGGTAACAATGCTGAATTACAACAGGCTGCTGCATCAGCTGGACTGAATTTGGGTGCATTTAATCCAGGCGATAAAGAATCAAAATTCAAAGTTGTCATTTTTGATGCTTCAGGAATCGAAAACTCAGAACAGTTAAAATCACTTTATGATTTCTTCAACCCGATTGCACGTCAAATCCAAAGTTCTGGCCGTGTCGTGATTGTAGGAACTACGCCTGAAACTGCTAAATCAGTCAGCCAGTCCATTGCTCAACGCGCACTGGAAGGTTTTGTAAAATCTGTGGGTAAAGAGTTTAAAAAGGGAATTTCAGCGAACCTGATCTATGTAGATGCTGGTGCTAAAGCAAATCTTGAGTCTGCTTTACGTTTTGCAGTTTCTCCACGGTCTGCGTATGTTTCTGGTCAGGTGATCCGTGTTTCACCTGCTGAAAAAGTGGATGTGGACTGGACTAAACCATTAGCAGGCAAAACTGCTGTAGTAACCGGTGCGAGCCGTGGTATTGGTGAAGCGATTGCTCATGTATTGGCACGTGATGGTGCACATGTCATCTGTCTGGATGTTCCGCAGCAGCAAGCGGACCTTGATCGTGTAGCCGGTGAAATTGGCGGTTCAACTTTAGCTATTGATATTACTGCTGCAGATGCAGGTGAGAAAATCAAAGCGGCAGCAGCTGAGCAGGGTGGTCTGGACATTATTGTGCACAATGCCGGTATTACCCGTGACAAGACTTTGGCCAATATGAAGCCTGAGCTATGGGATCTGGTGATTAACATCAACCTGTCTGCGATTGAACGTGTAAATGACTATTTAATCTCCAACGATGGTCTAAATGCCAATGGTCGTATTATCTGTGTATCCTCAATTTCAGGCATTGCAGGTAACCTGGGTCAAACCAACTATGCAGCGTCTAAAGCGGGTGTGATTGGTGTGGTGAAATTCACAGCACCAACTTTAAAAAATGGTATAACCATTAATGCCGTTGCACCGGGCTTTATCGAAACACAAATGACGGCTGCGATTCCATTTGCGATCCGTGAAGCGGGCCGCCGTATGAATTCGATGAGTCAAGGCGGTCTACCTGTCGATGTTGCAGAAACGATTGCAATGTTTGCTGCTACTGCATCAACAGGTTTAAATGGCAACGTGATACGTGTATGTGGTCAAAGTCTTTTAGGGGCTTAAAGCATTCAAATTCTCTCTTGCGCTTTTATTGAAGCTCAGGGGGAGGATTTAGGAGAGGGAGATTAGGGGCCTTTTTTTAGCCCTCTCTCTAACTCTCTCCCAAAGGGAGAGAGAACTCCACTCATATATAAATGAAAAGAATATTTTAAAGGTTCAGTATGAATACGCGCCATTTTAGTCAACTTCCAAAACCTTATTTAGCCTATCCAAAAGTGATTCAAGGCTTGATTTTTAAAAAGCCGAAAGCTGAAAAAGTTCTACCGCAAGTTGAATATGTGGTGGATTCATTCAAGGTCGATCAAAAACATTTGAAAGCTTATAATGAAGTCTGCGGTTTTAAAAATAATGGTTATATACCAGCGATTTATCTGACGGTTCTTTCACAAAGCCTGCAAATGCACATGATGACTTCAGAAGCATTTCCATTTCCGATCTTGGGCTTGGTACATATCCGTAACCAAGTGAAGCAATACCGTAAAATCGGCGTCAATGAAACCTTGACCCTATCATGCAAATTTGGTGAATTACAGCCACATGATAAAGGCGTTCAGTTTGATTTCATTACTACAGTCAAAGTGGCAGGTGAGGTCGTAGTTGAAGCATTAACCACTTATCTGTCACGTCAAAAGACCAATGCTAAAGCGGCTGCTAAACCTGCAGAAAGCCAAGCGCCAGAATACAAACTGAATAATGAATGGAGCATCTCGGAGAATACGGGTCGCCGTTATGCCATGACCTCAGGTGACTTTAACCTGATTCATATTCATGCAGTTACAGCGAAAGCCTTTGGCTTTAAACAGGCAATTGCACATGGTATGTGGAGCAAAGCCAAAGCACTGGCGAATCTGTCATTGCCAGATGCTTATGAAGTTGATGTCTGGTTCAAGTTGCCGATGTACTTGCCATCTAAAGTTGAGTTCCTGACCGCGCAGGCAGCGAATGAGACAGATTTCCTGATTCGAAGCAGTAAAAATCAAAAACCACACGTCACCGGCCATATCAAAGCAATTTAAATCTGAATCAAAAGCCTAAACCCGATTTAGGCTTTTTCATTTTAAGGGATCAATATTCTATGGATAGAATGATGCAGCCAATTAAAGATTATCTGTTTGCTGATCAGCATAATTATCAGGGCAATGTCGATGAGCGTTTCAGTGACCTTGCCCGTCAGTTTAGCCGTTTGCAGGATGCACGTACCGAACAGGGTGGTGCCGCACTGGTGGTATATTTTGAGGGACAAAAGGTCGTCGATATTTATACCGGTAAAAAGTCTGTCACTGAAAACTGGCAACCGGATACCATGTCGCTGTGTTATTCCACAGGTAAAGGTGTGCTGGCGACTTTGGCGCATATTCTGGTCAGTCAAGGTTATCTGGATTATGATCGACCGGTTGCAGAATACTGGTCTGAATTTGCACAAAAGGGTAAAGAAAATATTACTCTGGCACATATGCTCAGTCATCAAAGTGGCCTGTTTGATATCCGTAATATGATTGATGATGCCACTGAAATGGCCGACTGGTCGCATATGCTGGACCGGATTGCAGCAGCGGAACCACGTTTTCGAGTTGCAACAGATGCAGCCTATCAACCGCTGACTTTTGGCTGGCAGGTGGGTGGAGCATTAGAAAAAGCGACTGGTAAAAAACTGGGTGAGCTGATGCAGGAATATCTGGTACAGCCACTACAGTTAAATGGTGCTTATTTTAGCGTACCGACGAATGAGTTAGCTCGGGTAGCGCTGCCCATTTTAAAGCCTAAAGCAGCCAAGTCTCAAACACAGACTGCGAAAAAAACTACACCAAGAAAGCCGAACCTGATGGAGCGAGCCTTGGTCTTTAGCGGGCAGGATCCTCAGGATTTTCAGGATGCCATGATTCCCAAAGGCATGAAGAAATTTAGTTTCTTTAGTGAACAGGGGCTACAAGCGATTATTCCCTCCGCCAATGGTGTCTTTACTGCAGAGAGTCTGGCAAAAATCTATACCATGCTGGCGAATCATGGTGAATGGCAAGGTCAGCAACTGATTTCGCCTGAGGTGTTCCAGCGACTTAGTCAGATGCAATACAAAACACGAGATCGGGTCATGCCTTTACCGATGCACTGGCGTTTGGGTTATCACCGTGTTCTCACTTTAGGAAAAGCCTCTAAAGGTTTTGGTCATATGGGGTTTAATGGCTCTGGTGCCTGGTGCGATCCTGAGCGGAATTTAAGTTTTGCCTATACCCATAATTTCCCGACAGGTTCATTAACCGGAGATTATCGTCTTTGGGGCCTGACGCAGGAAACATTGCGCTGTGCGGATGCGGTACTGACCGGCCGCAAAGGCTGGCGCTAGTTATCCCTGATTTGGGAGTTTAGCCCATCAGACAAATATGTTATTTTGTCGCGCAGTCCATGGCTATGGTGTGAAGTAATGAAAAAAGTGCTGGTGATTCCACTGGTCGCAAGCAGTGCGTTGTTCGGATGTCAGGAGCCGAATCAGCCGGCTGCAAAAACGGTGATGGAAGCCAAAGCTCAGATTCCTGCCTGGGTCGGGAATTATCAAGGTACAACGCCATGTATGGGATGCTTTTCAAGTTGTGAAGACTGTCCAGGCATGGCAGTGGCCTTGACTTTGAATGAAGATCAGACCTTTACTTTACAGCGTGAAAGTTTAAGTGGTCATAATGAAATTGAAACGATGAGCGGGAATATTCGGTTTCAGGATGAATCACAACAAAAGATTGAATTGCTGAATGTCGATACCCGGAATCTACTCTATGTCGATCTGAAAAAGCATGTTCTGGAAATTCGTGAAGATCAAACAGGCAAACGCTACCAGATGCAAAGTGACTTTATCCTGTTTGAATCGGTCTAATTTTAAAAAAGTATTTGTTTTATATCCCTTTTTCAATGATTTTGATCAAGGGATTTTTATTTTTTATAAACCGACATTCATTTCACTATTTCATAAAAAAACAGTATGCTTAGACCTGTAAAAAGGAGCATACATGTATCAAGTACTTGCGCGAAAATACCGTCCTCGTAATTTCAATGAATTGGTGGGGCAAAACCATGTATCACGTGCTTTAACCAGCGCGCTCGAACGTGGCCGTTTGCATCATGCCTATTTGTTTACAGGAACGCGTGGTGTCGGAAAAACCACGATTGCACGTATTTTGGCGAAGTGCTTGAACTGCGAAACCGGTATTACTTCGACCCCATGTGAAGTGTGTGCAACCTGTACCGCAGTCAATGAAGGTCGTTTTATTGACCTGATTGAAATTGATGCGGCGTCACGCACCAAGGTGGAAGATACACGTGAGTTGCTCGACAATGTGCCTTATGCACCGACTCAAGGTCGCTTTAAAGTCTACCTGATCGATGAAGTGCACATGCTCTCCACGCATTCTTTCAATGCGCTGTTAAAGACGCTGGAAGAACCGCCAGAACATGTCAAATTCTTGTTTGCAACCACCGATCCGCAAAAACTACCCATTACCGTAATTTCTCGCTGTCTGCAATTTACTTTGCGTCCATTGGCAGTCGATGAAATTACTGAACATCTAGGCCATATTCTTAGCAAAGAAAGCATTCAGTCTGATCAGGATGCCATCTGGCAGATTGCTGAATCTGCGCAAGGTTCATTACGTGATGCCTTGTCTCTGACTGATCAGGCGATTGCCTATGGTCAAGGAGCGATTCAGCATCAGGATGTTAAAGACATGCTGGGGCTGATTGACCGTACCATTGTTTATGATCTGATTCTGGCGATTCACCAGAACCAGAAAGCGCAGGTTAGTCAGTTATTGCTACAGTTCCGTCAGCAAGCTCTGGATGTGTCACTGGTGCTCGACCAGTTGATTTCGACGTTGCATGAACTGGCCTTATTGCAATATTTACCAGATTTAAGCCTGAAATATAGTGCCGAGATCAATCGAAAGATCATGCAATTATCCGGTCTGATTTCTGCACAAGACCTGCAACTGTATTATCAGATTGCCTGTAAGGGTCGTGCCGATTTACAGCTTGCAGTTACGCAGGAACAAGGCTTTGAGATGACGGTGCTACGCTTACTGGCTTTCCGTCCTTTACAGCCAAGCGAAATTCTAGTGATGCAGGAGACTGCATCGCAACAGGCAACAACTTATACAACACGCATACAGCAGCCCGTTCTGACACAACTTCAATCTGAATCAGTAGAAACACAATCATTGGAGGCAGAAATGGTATTTGATGATTTTTCTCTGGACGATGAGACAGATGAGGAGATTGATGTCGCATCAGCGTCTGAACCTTCTTCGGATGATTTTTTGGATGAAGACGAGCCAACCAGCATCAATGCGCCTGAACCTGTCCAGCCTGTAGCAACTCAAACAGTGATTGAAGAAGTGCGGTCTAGTGATCAAATTGTTTTTGATCCAAATGATGACAAAGGCCTATTTGGTTTTGATGAAATCAAGAGTACGCCAGAAGCACCTGCTACCAGCAACAGTTCAGATGATTTCCTGCTTGAAGAGTTTATTCCTGCAGATGCTGTCATCCCTAGTGAGCCAGTACAAGAGACCATGTCTGCTGATGAGGAATTTAGTCTTGCTGCACCGGAAATAGAGCTTTCACAGGAAACAACCGATCAGCCTGCTCTTGAAAATACAGCGTCGGTTCAGCCAGTTGCACAGACAGCTTTGCTGGAAGATATTTCTCAAGATATAAATACGCAGAATCTGATGCCACAGGATATTTTAAAAATTCCTGAGCAAGCGTTGGAAGGTGAGTGGAGCGTAGAAAAATGGGAATACTGGTTCCGTAACAGCCAGCTTTCTCCGGCAGTACAGGAACTGGCACAGTATGGCATCATGACTGGCCAGATGAATGGCGAATCCGTTTTCCATATTCCTGAACAGTACCAGCAGTTGCTGACCCAGTTGCAACATCATCTGGAAGCTGCTTTGCAACAGCAATGGCCGCAAACCAATTTCCAGGTGAAATTTGAAAATGTGGACCAGTTAACGCCCTATACCATGCAGCATCAGCGTAAGGTACGTGCCTTTAAACGTGCCGAAGAACTGTTACATGCTGAACCGGCAGTACGCGATCTGTTACAGCAGTTTGATGGTGAACTGCAAAATATTCAGCTGAAATAGGCTGGATGTTAAGTCACAACAAATCGAGATAAAGCATCCCGCATTTCGACTGGAATCGGGGTGCTTTTTCGTGTTTCACGGTCAACAAATACATGGACAAAATTGCCTTGCGCAGCGGCTGTATCTGAGTTGCGTTTAAAAATAGCCAGATCATAGCTGAGTGATGAGCTTCCCATGCTTTCAATGGCCACGCCCACTTCAATAATTTCCGGATAAGACAGTTTCTGATTAAACTGACAGTTGGAGCTGACTACCAAGCCAATCATCGGGGAGTATTTAGGATCAAAATCAGCTTCCTGAATCAGCAGGGCATTGGCTGCGGTATCAAAATAACTATAATAAGTCACATTGTTGACATGGCCGTACAGATCATTGTCTGCCCAACGGGTTTGAATGGGCAGGAAAAATGTATAGTGTTCGCGCTGTTTGATGGTGGCTTTTATCACTATTCAGTCCTCAGCTAGATAAGGCTTAAGTGGAAATTGATCTAGGCATAGATCGCCTGATAAATCTGATAAGCATCCTCCACCTTGAGTTCACGTGGATTATTCTGCAACAGCCGGCTTTGTTGCATCGCATCTTCTGCCATGACCTGCAGCATATCTTCCGGAATATTCAACTGATTCAGTTTTAGGGTCAAACCGCTTTGCATCAGATGATTATTAAAATGATCAATAAACAGATCAGTCAGGCCATCATGACAACCTTTACTGTAAGGATCCAGCCAGGTCATCAATTCCGCATAGAGCTGTTTGGCCGCTGGCGCATTAAACTTTAATACTTCAGTTAGAACCAGCGCATTGCTATGCCCATGCGATAGATGAAAATGTCCACCCAGTGGATAAGCCAGCGCATGTACGGCGGCGACTGGTGCATTGGCAAAGGCTTGTCCGGCCAGCATGGAACCGACCAGCATATTTTGACGCGCATCTAAATCATATCCGTCTTGCAGCACGCGCGGCAGATTGGCATTCAGTAATCTTAAAGCCTGTTTGGCCAGCATATCCGAATAAGGGTTTTTCTTGTGTTTTGAGGTATAGGCTTCAATGGCATGTACCATGGCATCAATGCCGGTGGCGGCAGTGATCTGTGCCGGAAGATTCTGGGTAAAGGTTGCATCCAGAATGGCAATATCTGCATAGAGAATGGGCGCGACAATGCCAGTTTTGGTCGTTTCACCTGTGGTGACAATCGAAATCGGCGTCACTTCCGAACCTGTTCCAGCGGTGGTCGGTACCAGAATTAAAGCTAAACGCGGTCCGGTAGCATTATCAACGCCATACAGATCGGACAGTGTCTGATGCTGCTCGGGATGCGCCAAAATTGCAATGAGTTTGGCCACATCCATCGAGCTGCCACCACCAAAGCCCAGCACCACATCAATATTTTCCTGTTTTGCAAAAGCCGCCGCTTCAAGCACCACTGTATCGGGCGGATCGGCCTGAACATCCGAGTAAATCACGTACTCCAGCCCGGCAGATTCAATAATATCCAGAATCGGCAGATGTAATTGCTGCTTTAGCATGCCGGGATCAGTGACCAGTAGTAGACGGCGATAACGGCCATTTATTAGGATTTTAAATAATTCCTGAATCGTGCCTAGTCCGGCAATGATATTGGGGACGGTTTGAAACTGAAAACGATTCATGGCGATATCCTTGATTTTTTTATTGCAAATACGAGATTATTCTATGGTTGTAAGATAGGAATCAGTATATAAATAACTTAACATAAGAATCTTTAAAATAAAGTAGCTCTGAGGTTGTTTATGTCATCCAGAACGCCATACAAGGTGTTATGTGTTTGTTTGGGAAATATTTGCCGCTCTCCCACGGCAGAAGTTGTACTCAGACATTATTGTGATGAACAGCAACTGAATATTGTGGTCGGTTCTGCCGGAACCAGTAATTATCATCCGGGCAAGGCACCGGACTTGCGTAGCCAGAAGCATGCGCGAAAACGCGGCTATGACCTTTCAGCACTTCGCGCACGTCAACTCATTCCACACGATTTTATTGATTATGATCTGATTCTGGCGATGGATCTGGAGAATTTATCCAATATCCAGAACATACAGCGTCTGGCAGAAACTCAGTTTGGTCATGTACGTGCACGTGTGGCATTGATGAGTGAGCATGATCAGACCTATCCGAAACAGGCCTTACCGGATCCCTATTATGGCGAAGCGGATGGCTTTGAACGGGTGCTTGATCAGTGTGAGTCCAGCAGCCAGGCCTGGATTGAGATTTTTAAACAGAATTTACACAAGGTTTAAGCGATGCAGATTCAAACCCAGGTTCAACTTAAACCTTTTAATACTTTAAATTTAGAAGCGATTGCTTCGCACTATGCTCAGATTCAATCCACCGCTGATCTGCTAACTGCACTGGATTTTGCGGAACAGCAGCAACTCAATGTGCTGATCCTGTCAGGCGGCAGTAATATGTTGTTGCCGGAGCAGATTGATGCGCTAGTTCTGCATATGGATATTCAAGGCATTGAAATGCTGGATGCTGATGATCAGTCGCAACGTTTACGTGTAGGCGGCGGACAAGGCTGGCATGACTTCGTGCTCTGGACTACAGCACAAGGTCTGTATGGTTTACAAAATTTGGCCCTGATTCCTGGACGTGTCGGTGCTTCGCCAGTACAGAATATTGGCGCTTATGGCGTTGAAGTCGGCGAGTTTATCGATTCCGTCGAGGTCTATGACCGTCAGTTGAAACAATTTGCCTCGATTCAGGCAGCAGACTGTCAATTTGCCTACCGGCATAGTATTTTTAAAGATGATCCTAACCGTTATGTGATTACCCATGTGACTTTTAGATTACTTAAACAGCCAGATTTGAAACTGAATTACGGTGACCTGAAGACTGCGGTCGGTGATCAGCTCACAGCAGAAAACTTGCAGCAACAGGTCATTCAGATTCGTCAGAGCAAATTACCTGATCCGCAAGAATTTCCCAACGTGGGTAGCTTCTTTAAAAATCCAGTGGTTGATCAGGCGGTCTTTGACCAAATTGCTGTATCTTTCCCGAATTTACCCCATTACCAACAAGCCAATGCTCAAGTTAAACTAGCAGCGGGCTGGCTGATTGATCAGGCGGGCTGGAAGGGTAAACAGTTGGGGCCTGTCGGCATGTTTCACAAACAGGCATTGGTCTTGGTGAATTATGGTCAAGCCTCTCTCACCGATGTTCGTAAAACGTATCGTGGGGTACAGCAATCAGTTTGGGAAAAATTTAGTCTGATGCTGGAACCTGAACCTGTATTGTTCGATAAAAATGGCTTGATTCGTTCTCATCAGGAAGAGGAATAACATGAAAAACACCCATTGGATGGTACGTTTGCTACAAATTGTCACTGGACTATTTGTACTATGCGGCTGTCTACTGGTGTTGGTTTATACGCCTTTTTACTCAAAAATGATCGTCAAGGGCTTAAACCAGTTTGTCTCCTTAGAGCTAAATGAAGTCGCGGCCCAAAGCCAGAAAATGGCAGCATTAAGCGAGCATGAAAATCTAGAACCTGGATCTGATTTGTGGATAGCCCGTCAGGCATATTTAAAGGTCATGGAACAGGATATCCAGCAAAATAACTCGGCCAACCTGATGCTGATTCAGGCACGTTATAAAGCGCTGCAGCAAGTAATTGAAGAATATCAACGCGAGCAGCAAGATCAAAAAACAGAGCAAAGTCCACCTGCTCAGGTGCCGTTATTGTCCTCTCAGAAAGATGCAGAACCAGTCGATCCGACAGCAAATCTCCGGGAGATGCTGGAGTGGGACAGTAGTGAAAACAAGGAACGCATTGAGCAATATATGGAGTTTCTGATGACGCATCCGCTGGAACAAGGGGAAGCCAGTTCGGTACAGGAAACTGATGGAGAGGAGATCCAGCAAGACTTGGCTTTACTGCAAGAGCAACAGCAGGCTAAACCGGCGAATAGCTCCCAACCTTATGCTATTGTGGTATTGGGTGGTGGCCTAACCCTAGATGACCAAGGCAAAGAGATCATCGTCAATAACTATACGCGACTACGTCTGGAAACCACGCTGGCAGTAGAGAAACATTATCAGTTGCCGATTGTTCTGAGTGGGGTCGAAGCGCCGTATATGCAGCGCTGGTTAAAAAATCATGGTGTCGATGCCAAATTACTGGAAGATCGCAGCATGAACACCTGTGAAAATACCCGTTTCAGTTCATTATTATTACAAAAGAAAGGCGGAGCACCTACAGTGATTCTGATTACGGATCGTTATCATATGCCGCGTACCCGCCGTTTATTTGCTTTAAATGGCATACAAACCATTCCGGTAGAAGCACCGATGCCAACGCCATTGACACGATGGCGTCCAAGTGCACAAAATTATGATCACAGTCGTCGTGCCAATTATGAAATGTTGGCGACCATGCGCGATATGTGGTTTGGATCCAGTGACTGTCGGGAAGTGCCATAATGTCTGATATCCCATTTTTAAATCCCACCATTCTGAAACAGCTGGATTTACCCATTCCGAGTCGGGATGTTACGCCTCAACTCTTGCCACCTTTAAACCTGAATCGTAGTGATGAACCGCCGATTGACTTGCAATCCTATCGCAAGCTTTATGGTTTTGATTTACTGGACTGCAAACACTGGCAGGGCTATGTACAGATGCCTTTATTCAGGTTGCATGTACAGGTGTTTGAACCGAATCTGGAAAATACCCGCTTTGACAATATTCAGGGAACCGCTTTTTTGCTGCATGGTTATCTGGAACATAGCGGTATTTATCAGCCGATTGTCAAAGAGCTTTTGGAACAGGGTTTTAGCGTATTGACCTATGACTTGCCGGGACATGGTCTCAGTGATGGTTCACCTGCTAGCATTCAGAATTTTGATCATTATCAGCAGGTCTTGCATGCAGTACATCGCTATGTACAGCACGCTTCACAATTACCGAAACCTTGGGTTGGCATCGGCCAGAGTACCGGTGGTGCGATCTGGATGCACCATTTACTGGAATTTGCAGAACGTCGTGAAAATCCTTTTGTCGAGCGGGTCTTGCTATTATCACCATTGATTCGTCCCGCCAAAACTGCTTGGTGGCATAATTCGGTCGGGCTTGGCATTATTAGCCGAATCAAACGTGAAGTTCCCCGGCATTTTAGACGCAATAACCATAATCCGGAGTTTCTGCGTTTTATCCGGCTTAAAGATCCATTACAACCGCGAATGATGGGCATGGACTGGATTCTGGCGATGTCACGCTGGATGCTGGAAATGGAAGCGCGTCCGGCTTGTCGTATTCCAGTCTGGCTGGCACAGGGTGCACAGGATCAGACTGTTGATTGGCGTTATAATATCGAATTTATCCGGCGTAAATTCCGGCTCCAGACTTTACTGATGCTGGAAGAAGGTTCGCATCAGTTAATCAATGAACGTGCTGATATTCGCGCTGCATTGACGGGTTTGATTCCAGCCTTTCTGCATGCACATGGCAGCAAAACTTATTATTAATAGATTGAAAATTGGATATTTAAAAAGGCGTTTATTAAAACGCCTTTTTTGATTTTAACTGCATCAAATTAAAATTTTTCTAATTGGGCCAAATTCCACATCTTGAAGTAGAAGTTCTCCTCATCCTTATTTTCACAGGATAATAATTCACCTTCTTTGAGCCAAAAATGAATCTGCGCAAAGTTCTTTATTTCGTGATTATTCACGCGTTGTGCCAGATGATGCGCCTTAATAGCGGAAGGGTGTTTGAGACCTGCGGAAGCTATTAGTTCAGACAGGGCATGTAAGGTGTTTTTATGAAAATGAAACACCCGTTCGGCCTTGGTCGGCACATGTAAGGCTTTCTGGCGATCTTTGTCTTGGGTGGTGACTCCGACAGGGCATTGATTGGTATGACAACTTTGTGCCTGAATACAGCCCACTGCAAACATAAAACCACGGGCAGAGTTCACCCAATCCGCACCAATGGCAAGCGTGCTGGCAATATCGAATGCACTAATTATTTTACCACTTGCACCAATTTTGATCTTATCTCTCAAACCTGCACCAACAAGGGTGTTGTGTACAAACAGTAAACCTTCTCTTAAAGGCGCACCGACATAGTCAATTAATTCAATGGGTGCAGCACCGGTTCCACCTTCAGAACCATCAACCACAATAAAATCCGGATAAATCTGGGTATGTAACATGGCTTTGACCATGCTCATAAACTGCCACGGTTGACCCAAGCACAGCTTAAATCCGACCGGTTTTCCGCTGGAAAGTTCACGTAATTTTTGTATGAAATGCATCATTTCAATCGGTGTGTTAAATGCCGGATGACTTGAAGGAGACACACAATCATGATCACGGCTGATACCTCGAATTTGGGCAATTTCTTCTGAAATTTTACTTTTAGGTAAAATACCGCCATGGCCAGGTTTTGCGCCTTGCGAAAGCTTGATTTCAATCATCTTTACTTGGGGTAGTTTGGCTTGTGCAGCAAAACGTTCCGGATCGAATTGTCCATCTAAAGTACGGCAGCCAAAATAACCACTGCCAATTTCCCAGACCAGATCGCCGCCATATTCCAGATGGTAGGGACTGATACTGCCTTCTCCAGTATCATGGAAAAAATCACCTTTTTGAGCGCCGAGATTAAGGGCTCGTATCGCATTCGCGCTCATACTCCCAAAGCTCATGGCTGAAATATTTAAAATAGAGGCTGAAAAGGGCTGGGTACATTGCTCATTTCCAATCAGGATACGAAAAGTCTGCGGATCGGCAACTTTACAAGGCGTGATGGAATGACTAACAAAGCGGTAATTATCTTCATAGACATTCAGGATCGAGCCGAAAGGTTTATCTGAATTTTCATTTTTCGCCCGCTGATACACCAGACTGCGTTGCATACGGGAAAAAGGCAGTGCATCCCGGTCGGCTTCAATAAAATACTGACGAATCTCGGGACGGAATTCCTCAAAAATAAAGCGGAAATGTCCCATGATGGGATAATTTTTCAGAATGGAATGCTTGTTTTGCAGTACATCATACAAACCCAGCAGACTCAGCAGAATGCTCAGGATCCACAGGGTATTCACCAACGTTTGCGGCATAAAATAATAGATATAACGCGGCGAATAACCGATATGAAATGTAGTAAAAATCACTGCAATCACAATGCAGGCAAACCAGACCGAATGGCGGGAAAAGAAAGTATTGAGCAGCTTGTGACGTACTAATTGAGCAGGGTTAGCCATTGTAAAATTAAGTCCCTATTTCTACTTCTATAGGGCTTTATGATGTGCAGAGCGAGGTATCTTATACAAGCAGAGAATTGTTATTGGATTTTATAAACTTGCCGAAAATACTATTAAGCCAGGCAATGAATCAGCAGCGATTATAGATAAATTTTTCGAAAAAAGTACTATAGAAAAAATCTGCAAAAGACATGCATTCTATTTATTTCACAAGTAAGGCAGATGACTTTATAGTCGGTTTATTCACTACGTAGGAGTCTTAAACCATGACCAAAAAATCCATTCGCTTTAATGATGCTGAGCTGGCTTGCTCATGTCTCAGTCATTTTTAAATCTTGATGTTTCATCCAAGCTGCATTTCGGGGTGTTAAAGAAAAGCAGCTTGGCACAGCGGCAGATCACCACAACAAGAACAAAAATATAAGCATAACTCTACAGTCCCCAATTTGGGGATTTTTTTATTCTGGAATACCTAAAAGAATCTGGATGAAGCCTGTATAGTTAAGGGTTTTCCTCATCCAGTTGATCGACTGCATTGGCTACAATACTCGGTTCAATGTGTTTAATCTTTTTACCAAAGCTACGTAGCCACCAGACCAGTTGCGAGGTAAATGGCACGGTAGCAGTGATCAGCGACATGCCATCTTCCATTTTTTCAATTTTCTGGTCTTTGCTGAGCTGGCTTTCCTCAAAGTAATGTGCATCCGATTCCGACATCCTGAGTTTAAGCGTGACATTTTCGGTAGGATGGTTGAAATCCACCCGGAAGCCTAGCGCACCAGAATCAATATACTCATCAATATCGAAATTGACCGGATGCAAGGCGCGTGAATTCAGCACGACGGCCGATTTAAAGCGGTGCAGGGCAAAGGTCTGGATATCCGATTTGTCATGACGGGTACATACCAGATAGATGATCGACCCTTTTTGTACTAATGCCAGAGGATTGAGAATATAGGTTTTTTCTTCACTGTTATGACCACGGCCCTGATACACACATTCCAGTTGTTTGTCCTGTAACAGACCTTCATACACCGCTTGTTGCGCGGCCTTATCTACCACAGGTGGAATCAGCGGCTGGGTAGCTGGAACAATACGTACGCGGTTAATCCATTGCCGGACATTGTTCTGGGAAGAAAGACTGCGTCGTGCCAGATCAAACCACGGATTCATCTCATCGATCAGGCTCGGCGGCAGCAGATGTTTTAAATGTTCTTCGACCATCATGAAAGTGACCGCTTGCGAACTGGTCATATGCGGCAAACTTTGCAGCGGCGCATCTGAACGCCAACGCCAGCCTTGCGGCGTGGTTTTACTGCTTTCAATCGGAAAGCGTTGCGCAATCTGATTCAGGTCGCGCTGAATGGTGCGCAGACTGATATCGATGCCTTCACGATTGAGGATTTCCTGTAATTCACGTGTTCCCATCCATTTGCCGGTAGAAAGACGCGACAAGATTTGCCATTGGCGATATAGACTGTTTGAAGTTTCTTTTTCTTGTGCTGACATAATTTATTTTGCTGGCAATAAAGAAGAGGGGATTTAGGCTTAGCTTAACACAATAAAAAAACTCTCATTTTTTCGCAAGTCCCTCTGTGCAACATTTGTCCTACAATTCTAAAACAACTTGGTCGAAAATGGCATTGAGTTCAAAGGGCATTTATTAGATTAATGGTAATTGAAATACAGATGTCATGGCATGGATATTGCTTTGATTTAATTATAATAGATGATAATACGAGGGTTTGTATGCTTAAAGGAAATCAGGATACAAATGTGATTGAAACAATTGATAAATTTAGTTCCCAGAATATTGGAAAAAATTTTATAGACACTAAAACTACAGCGGTATCTACTACAACGAATCCACAACTTTTACTGCAGCAGTTATCTTCAAAGTTCTTTAATGAAATGCAGGATGAACATGTGCTGTCCAGTCAGGCAGGTCAAAGACTGGAAGAATGGTTATCTCAACATACGCTGGACGAACTCAATGCACTGAATCAGGTAGCAAAGGAACATTTTTTACATCACGGTATTACCTTTACCGTTTATGGCGATGCAGAAGCTGTAGAGCGCACTATTCCTTACGATATCATTCCACGAGTCATAGACCGGAAGCAGTGGAATATGGTGGCCTTGGGCTCGGCACAACGGGTACGGGCGCTAAATTTATTCTTACATGATATTTATCATCAACAGGACATTTTAAAAGCCAATATCATTCCTGAATTGCAGATTTTGACTCATGAGGCCTATCAGCCGCATATGTATCAACATAGCTTGAAAGGTGGAATTTATAGCCAGATTAGCGGGATCGATGTTATCCGTGATTCCAAGGGCGAGTTTTATGTCTTAGAAGATAATCTCAGAACGCCATCTGGCGTTTCTTATATGCTGGAATGCCGCAAGATCAGTGAAAAACTGATGCCGAAAGTATTTGAGCAGTCCAAGATTGCCGGAATCGAGCAATATCCACAATTATTGAAAGAAATCCTGATCGAAAATGCCTACGTCGACAAGCCATTTGTCGTGGTGCTGACCCCAGGACGTTTTAATAGCGCTTACTATGAACATGCCTTCCTTGCAAGGGAGATGGATGTACCATTGGTAACATCACGTGACCTTTTTGTTGATGACTCGAAGGTTTATGTAAAAACCATACGTGGTCGCCAACGAGTCGATGTTATTTATAGACGGGTCGATGATGCGTTTCTTGATCCTTTATGCTTTAAACCGGATAGCACTTTGGGTGTCGCTGGCTTGATGTCAGCTTATTTGCAAAATAATGTTGTGATTGCCAATGCACCGGGAACCGGTGTGGCAGATGACAAATCGGTTTATCCATATGTCGACAAAATGATTCGTTTTTATTTGGGCGAGCAGTCAATTCTAAAAAATGTTCCGACTTATCAATGTCGTAATTCTGAAGAATTAGACTATGTCGTGGCTCATCTGGATCAGCTGGTGGTGAAAGAAGCGCAGGGTTCGGGCGGTTATGGCATGCTCATTGGACCACAAGCGTCTAAACAGCAAATTGAAACTTTCAGGGAGAAAATTTTAGCTGCGCCGCATTTATATATTGCGCAGCCCACTTTGGACTTATCGGTTAGTCCGACTTTGACCAATTTTGGTATTGCTGAACGTCATATCGACTTACGCCCGTTTGTATTGAGTTCGCCTTATCGTACTGAAATCGTACAGGGTGGCTTGACACGCGTGGCGATGCAGCCCGGTTCACTGGTGGTGAATTCATCACAAGGTGGCGGTATCAAAGATACCTGGGTAGTCGACAATTTACATTCATAAGATTCCAAAGAAGGAAAATGTCATGGTTTTGCTGAATAGCAATGCACAACATATTTTTTGGTTAGGGCGTTATTTATCTCGCACTCATTTTTTATGTGCGCGCTTTCCATTTTTAGAAGACGAAGCGGCAGTAGCGTATGCCCATGCTTTCTGTTTGCCTGCCTTTGATGCCAGTTCCCTAAATGAGCTGGTACTTGATCCTACGCAAGTGGCGTCTTTTAGCCAGCAGTTTAAAGTAGCTAAAGACAATATTCAGGAATTACGCGGGGTGCTGTCTGCTTCAGGCTATGCGGAACTGATGAAATTGATCAAAACCGCAGACAAAAATGCTGGTTATATCTGTGAAGTGGTGACGGAATGTGAAGATATTCTGGAAGCCGAATCTTCCGATATTTTTCTGTTTTTTAGTCTAGGGCAATGTGTCGAACAGCTCGATCATCAGTTACGTCTGGGTGAAGAAACCAGTACTACACTCTGCAAGATTGATTATGTGGTCAGAATTCTGGTGGAGATGGGCTGGAATGATCTGGAACAGTACTGGGAGCAGTTGCGTACAGAACCGAACCGGATTCAGTTTTACCAGTTTAGCGACCATATTCATCAACTGTTTGAGGCAGATGTATGAAATTGATGGTGAATCACCAAACGCATTATATGTACACGGCCGAGGTGAGGAACAGTATTCAGTACATTAAAATGATGCCTTCGAGCAATGCGCATCAGCGGGTGCATTCCTGGGATATTAGTGTGCCAGGTAATAAAGAAATCCGGAAAGATGCATTTCATAATCTGTGGATGACCTGTAGCCAGCGGGAGCCTTATTATTCCCTGACTATCATGGCGCAAGGGATTGTTGAGCTGAATCCTGCGCATCAGAGTGGACTGAATGATTCAATCAATCCCAATCTTTTTCTACAGCCGACCGAATCGACACAATGTAATGCAGCAATGAAAGACTTTGCACAACGTCATGTTCCTGCATTAACCCGTCAGCATTTGATTGGACTGGCACAGGCCTTGCTGGAGCATGTGCCTTATATTTCCAACAGTACTTCAGTGCAAGGCTCTGCAATAGATGCCTTTGAGTCCAGACAGGGCGTCTGTCAGGACCATAGTCATATTTTCATTGCCATGTGCAAATATCTAGGTTTACCTGCCCGCTATGTGTCTGGTTATTTATATGCACAAAATGCTTCGCATCTGGCCAGTCACGCTTGGGCAGAGGTGTTTGTAGACCAGACATGGTATTGTTTTGATGTCAGTAATCTGTTGTTTACTCCAAGTTCGCATGTTTATGTGGCGATTGGACGGGATTATTGGGATGTGGCACCGGTACGCGGTGTTAGAGAAAAGGGCGGTGTGGAATCCATGCATTCCATCGTTCAAGTGCTAGGATGTTAATAAGGACGAATGAATGACGTATTGTTGTGCACTACGTTTAGAGCAAGGTATGCTTTTTATCAGTGATACCCGGACCAATGCCGGAGTAGATCACATTTCTGTATTTCGAAAGTTGTATACCTTTGGTATTCCTGGGGAACGTATGATCGTCATACAGGCATCCGGAAACCTGGCAACCACACAAGCCGTAATTGGTTATATCAAAAATCAGCTCGAACTGAAGCAGGAACCCAATATCTTGAGTCTGCACACCATGTTTGATGTTGCTGAGCTGGTGGGAAGTATGCTGAAAAAAGTGATTGCGAATGTTACGAGCGATATTTCGGAACAAAGCAATTACTATTGTAATCTGCTGGTCGGTGGACAACTTAAAGATCAGGATATGCAGCTTTATCATGTCTATCCGCAAGGGAACTTTATCTGTGCCACACGCGATACGCCGTATTTCCAGATTGGTGAAAGTAAATATGGCAAGCCGATCCTGGATCGTGCGCTGACTTATGATATGCCGCTGGATGAAGCTTTGCGCTGTTCCCTGATTTCATTTGCATCGACCCTACGTTCCAATGTATCGGTCGGTATGCCACTCGATGTGCTGGTCTATAAAAAAGACAGTCTGATCATGCCACGAGGCAAGCGTATTGCCGAAGATGATGAGTATTTCACGGCAATCAGCCGGCAATGGTCAGAGACCTTGAAAAAAGGATTGGCAGAACTTCCAGTTCCCTCTAATGAGTATTTCTTATAAAAACCTATCGTGAGTCAGGTTTTTCGCGTACAGTGTTAACTTCTATGCGGTTCAGCATAATAAAAATAGAGAAGTTAGCGCATGTACCAATTTTGTTACGCCAGTAAAAGTACTTCTCCCAAAACTGACTTACTCGAAGATTTGGCGAATATCCTGAAAGAAGCTCGTGATTTTAATTACCAGCATCAAGTGACAGGTGTACTGTATTTCGCAGATGGGCATTTTTTTCAATGTCTGGAAGGTGAATGTCTTACTTTAAAGAGTCTGCTTGTGGAGCGACTGAATAAAGATCCACGCCATCAGGATATTAAATTATTTGAGACCAAGGAAATTGAATATCCAAGTTTCCCGGACTGGTCCATGAAATATATTTCCAAACGCAGTCAGATCCAGCAATTCTGTCGGGAAATGGGATTTGATGACTTTAATCCTTTTGCCTTTCAGCAAAGCCATGTCGATGCCTTATTAATGCAATTATGCATAGAACAGGGCGAAGAACAAAAGTCAGCCTAAAGAAAAAGCCTAACCTATGTTGGGCTTTTTTTACTTTGAAGACTAGATCAGACCATTTTGCGTAGTGGACGATTGCTCAGTCGGCATAATAGTTCATAACCAATCGTGCCATTCGCTTCAGCCACATCATCCACCAGACGGGTTTTACCCCAAAGTTCGACTTCTGTGCCCAATTGCACTTCTAACCCTGTGACATCAATAGCGATCATATCCATCGCTACGCGGCCGATCACGCGAGTTTGCTGGCCATTAATCGCGACATAGTTCTGTTTAGGGAAAGCGCGAGGGTAGCCATCACCATAGCCAATTGAAACAATTGCTAAAGTCATGTCCTGTTCAGCTGTGAACGTAGAACCGTAACCGACATGCTCACCCGCTTGAATCTCATTCAAGGCAATAATCTCGGCGGTAAAGGTCATGACCGGTTTTAGATCCAGATCATGTACGTCTCGGTCTGCAAAAGGCGTCGCGCCGTAGAGCATGATCCCGGGACGGACATAGTCAAAATGCAATTCTGGATATTTATAGATTGCAGCCGAGTTACAGCAAGAAGCTAAAATTGGCGCGCAGTCATTTTTAATTTCTAAGAATTGACGGATTTGTTCATCATTCAGTGGATGCTCGGCATCGGCATTGGCAAAATGCATGGCTAGCACGCAAGTAAAGCCTTCGACTTTTAGCGTATGAATTACATCTTTGATCACATCAATCTTAAAACCTAATCGGTTCATGCCGCTGTTTAGTTTGACCCAGACTTTAAGATCTTTGGCGATATAGGCATCTTTATGTGCAATTAACCAGTCGACTTGAGCCTGTTGATGCACAATGACTTCAATATTCTGTTCGATTGCGATTGGCATTTCATCTGCCGAAAAAATACCTTCGATGAGTGTGATCGGCTGTAGATAGCCCAATTCACGAATTTCCAGGGCTTCTTGCAGACAGGCGACACCAAAGGCATCGGTTTCGCTTAAGGCTGCTAAGCAGTCTTTAACTCCGTGTCCATAAGCATTGGCTTTCACCATGCTGACGATTTTCGCGGTTGGGGCAAGTTGTTTGACACGGTTTAAATTATATTGCAGCGCAGCGCTGTCAATATAAACTGTAGCTTGACGCACCCTAAATTACTCCTAGAGGGACAATGGAAATGTGATGACGAGAGCTTGATTACTCTTCGTCATCATACTGAGCATAGAACTCAGGTGAGAGATTACTAAAGCGGGTATATTGACCTTCGAATGCCAGACGCACGGTACCAATCGGGCCATTACGTTGTTTGCCGATAATGATTTCGGCGGTGCCAGCTTCCTTGGATTCCTTGTTATAAACCTCATCACGGTAAATAAACATGATCAAGTCGGCATCCTGCTCGATCGCACCGGATTCACGCAAGTCGGACATTACCGGACGTTTATTCGGACGGTTTTCTAGAGAACGGTTGAGCTGCGACAAGGCAATTACCGGACATTGCATTTCTTTTGCTAAGGCTTTTAAGCTTCGGGAAATTTCCGAGATCTCGCCAACACGGTTATCACCCATGCCAGGGACTTTCATCAACTGCAGGTAATCGACCATGATACAGCCGAGCTTGCCGCCATGCATTTTGGCAATACGACGCGCACGGGCACGTAATTCTGTTGGTGGTAGGGCAGAAGAATCATCGATATACAGATTTTTTTCTTGTAAATGAACGATGGTACTAGTGACTTTTGACCATTCATCACTGTCCATTTTGCCGGAACGTAAATGTCCCTGGTGCACGCGACCAAATGAAGAAATCAAACGCATGGCGATCGAGTCGGCAGGCATCTCCATTGAATAGACCAGAGCAGGCAGATTGTTATTGAATAAAACGCTTTCGACCAGATTCATGGCAAAGGTGGTCTTACCCATGGAAGGACGCGCCGCGACAATAATCAGGTCACCGGATTGCATGCCGGAAGTTTTGTTATCCAGTTCCACAAAACCAGTAGTTAAACCAGTAATGCTGCCTTCCATTTGCGACAGTTCATTTAATTTATCAAATACGTCTGCGACCACCGAGTTGATCGGCTTAGGCCCTTGTGCTTTGGCATTGTTATTATGTTGTTCGGCAATCGAGAAAATATTGGTTTCAGCCAGATCCAGAATCTCACTGACGGTACGGCCTTTGGTGTCATAGGCATTTTGTAAAATTTCAGAGCTAACTTTAATCATGCTACGCAGGGTAGCAAACTCTTTAATTTTCCCAGCATAAGTTTCAAGGTTATAGAAACTCGAGGGCGAATCTGCCATCAGCTGCATCAGATATTCTTCACCACCAATGGCATCGAGTAAATTCTGTTTGATGAGCCAGTCATGCACTAGAACCGCATCATAAGGCGAGTTTTCTTTAGAGAGCTGTTCAATGGCGCGGAAAATATATTTGTGTCGGGTGGCATAAAAATCATTTTCAGTCAGTACATCACCGACTTGTTCAAAAGATTCAGCCACAGTCATAAGGGCAGCAAGTACAGCCTGTTCAATTGCTAAATTGTGGGGTGGAGTACGGAACTCCTTGAGATTGCTATTTTCAGTAACAATTTCCCGTTTAGCAGGAGCTACCTTTTTGCTGGCATTCGCCTGTGACATATAAATCCCTGATTTTAAATACAATGGTTAAATATCGTCGGAGATGAATAGCGTTTATTCACTACGAGATGAAATGATACGCGCTCTGATCAAAAATGCGAAGTGCAATTTTTTGTAAACACGAATAATAAAATGAATTTGACAGTGTTGGCTAGATTATATTTTTTAGAGATAAAAAAAGAGCATGCTTTCGCATGCTCTTTTTGAGGCGAGAAATTACTCAGCTACGATAGTAACTAGAACTTCTGCAGTAACATCATGGTGCAATTGGATTGCGATGTTAAATTCGCCAGTGTGACGAAGCGCGCCATTTGGAAGACGTACTTCAGCACGGTCTACTTCTAGACCAGCATTTGTCAACGCGTCAGCGATGTCACGAGTACCGATAGAACCGAATAGTTTACCTTCATCACCAGCTTTCGCAGTGATAACGATGTTCACTTCGTTCAATTGGTCAGCACGTGCTTGAGCAGCAGCCAAGATAGCAGCTTCTTCTTTCTCAAGTTCAGCACGACGAGCTTCAAAAGCAGCAGTGTTTGCTTCAGTTGCAGCAACAGCCTTACCTTGAGGGATAAGGAAGTTACGGCCGTAACCAGCTTTAACTGAAACTTTATCGCCTAGTTTACCTAGGTTTTTAATGCGTTGTAATAAGATAATATCCACAGCTCAACCTCACTTATGATTGTCAGTGTAAGGGATCAAAGACAAGTAGCGAGCTTGTTTGATAGCTAACGCTAATTGACGTTGGTAACGAGCTTTAGTACCTGTAATACGGCTAGGAACAATTTTGCCGTTTTCAGTGATGTACTGTTTTAAAGTGTCGATATCTTTGTAGTCGATGTACGTAACGTTCTCAGCTGTAAAGCGGCAGAACTTGCGACGACGGTAAAAACGTGCCATGTTATGTTCTCCTTAAGCTTCAGCAGAGTCTTGAGCGTGTTGTGCTTCTTCACGTTGAGCTTTACGCGCACGTTTTTCTTCAGCACTCTTCGCCAATAGTGACTCTTCAGTGATAGCGTTTTCACGACGAATGATAAGGCTACGAATGATTGCGTCGTTATAACGGAACAATTCTTCAAGCTCATCAAGAGTAGTTTGACCACACTCAACATTCATAAGAATGTAGTGAGCTTTGTGGATCTTGTTGATTGGGTAAGCCAATTGACGACGGCCCCAGTCTTCAAGACGGTGGATTTGACCTTCAGCTTCTTTGATGTGAGTTAGGTAGCGTTCTACCATACCAACTACTTGATCGCTTTGATCAGGGTGTACTAAAAGTACGATTTCGTAATGACGCATTGTCAGCTCCTTACGGTTTGGACAGCCCCAATTTAAGTAAATTGAAGCAAGGAGTCACAACCAAAGTTGTGTCGCAGTGTTTGCGAAGGGGGAATTGTAGTGATCTTTAGGGATAATTTCAACCAAATAAGACATTTTTGCGAAATTATCTCTATAACCAGATCGATCATCAGAACCTGACTTTGGCTTTAAGCAAATTTGGACTGGTTAAATTCAGCACATGTATTGTTGCGAAGATCAAGCTTTACTTATCAGGCCAGAAAATCTAGAAAACTGAAGGATCGGAGTCTGGAACCAGAAAGATTGAATTTTCTAAGCGATCAGGAAGATCGAGGTTTAGCTTTATAAAGCCGAATTTTTGATTCTGCTCTACAACTATTGGAAGTAGGGGATTAAGAGAAATCAAAATAAAAAAGATAGAGACTAACTCTATCTTTTTAAAAAAACACAATCTGTGTAGATGGCGCAGTTGACGTAAAGCTAAAGATAATACTGATGACAGTAATCAGGATCACCGAGAACAAGAAATATTTCTTGGCCCAAAGTTGATCATTTTCAGCTTTAAATCCAATGACACCGATATACAACCAGTAAATGCACAGTAAGTTTAAAATCACCGCATAGAACCAGTTGGCATAACCAAAGACAAATAACGCATTCATGGTCAGCGTGAATAACACCACATAAACCAGTGATTCAATCTTGGTACGATGAATCGAACGCGCCACAGGCAAGATCGGAATGCCTGCATTTTTGTAATCATCAAAGCGGTAAATCGCAATCGCCCATGAGTGAGGCATTTGCCATAGCGCATAACCTAAAAAGATCAGTAACGCACCGAGGTCAAATTGATTGGCTACTGCGGTATAACCAATGACAGGCGGAGCTGCACCAGAAATACTGCCTACAACAGTTTGATGAATTGTGGTTCGTTTTGTCCATAGGCTGTAGAAACCAACATATACGACAAAACCAATCACCGCGAATAAGAAAGCGTACGCATTTACCCAGAACCATAAAAGACTAAAACCAACGATGCCTAATACCAGGGCAAAGGCCAAGGCAACAGGTTCGGAAATGGTTTTGGTGACCAGAGCACGGTTTTGGGTGCGCTGCATTTTTTGGTCGATGTCCTGGTCAATCACGTTGTTGACCACACATCCTGATGCTACGACAAGCGTAGTACCGAGAAGGGTAATAAGCAGGAGAAGGAAATCTACAGAACCTTGGGTGGCTACGAAGTAGCCACCCAAAGTGGTAACAAAGTTACCGAAGAGAATTCCTGGCTTAGTCAGGAATAAATACTTTTTCAGCATGACGACCAGTTTAGATCATCATGTTGTAGTGTAGGTAATTCATGATCCATACAGAACCCACTAAAAGAATAGCGATAGTTAAGATGGTATACACGAATGCAATCACGTTCCAGCGTTGCTCTGAAGAAGAGTTCATATGCAGGAAGTAAATTAACTGCACAAGAATCTGAGCAACCGCAGTAATCGCGATGACAGTAATCAAGATACCACGGCCAAAACCGCCTGCCATCACCATACCGAATGGAATTACGGTAAGGATGACAGAAAGGATGAAGCCAACAGTATATTGCTTAACGTTACCGTGTGATTCGCCAGCAGCGTTATGATCGTGACTCATTACAGAACTCCCATCAAGTAAACTACGCTGAATACACAGATCCAAACGATGTCAAGGAAGTGCCAGAACAAGCTTAGGCAAGCTAGACGACGCGTGTTTGCAAGAGTCAAACCATATTTCTTGATTTGAACCATAAGCACGATCATCCAGACCAGACCAGAAGTTACGTGAATACCGTGCGTACCTACCAAAGTAAAGAACGCAGATAAGAACGCACTTGTGCTTGGACCGTGACCAGCATGAACTAGGTGATTGAACTCATATAGTTCCATGCCGATGAAGATAGCACCGAATACCCAAGTAATCGCTAACCAAGTCAGTACTTTTGCAACGTCTTTTTTGTATGCAGCAAGAACTGCAAAACCAAAGGTTACAGAAGAGATCAAGAGGGCGAAGGTTTCAGTAAGAACGAAACCTAAAGAGTCGCCAAACAGGTCTCTCGCACTTGGAGTACCCACAGGAATGTGGCTACTCAAAACAGCGAACGCAATGAAGAGTGTACCGAACAGGACAAGGTCACTCATCAAGTAAGTCCAGAAACCAAAGACGGTGATATCAGTATCATCGTGATGATGATGCTCATCGTGTCCGTGGTTATCGTGATGAAGTACTTCAGCCATTGTCTTAGTCCTTCTTCAAGTGTTTTTCAAGAATCGCATAGCGTTCGTTTTCAATACGCTCAACTTCAGCAGCTGGAACATAGTAATCCACTTTCTTGGTGAAAGAAGACACGATGAAGCTAATGATAGAAGCAAGGAACGTAACAACTACTAACCACCAGATGTGCCAGATTAAACCGAAGCCCATAACAGTGATGAACATCGCGATAACGAAACCGGCAGCACGGTTAGTTGGCATATGAACATCTTCGTACTTCGTTGGTTTTGCATACGCAACACCATTTTCTTTCTCGATCCAGAAAGTATCAATACCATTGATCTTTGGAAGATGAGCAAAGTTATAGAACGGAGCAGGAGAAGATGTCGCCCATTCAAGGGTACGACCATCCCATGGATCGCCAGTCAAATCCAGACGTTGGTCACGTTGTAAGAAACCAACCACGATTTGCAGAATGAAACATACGATACCAAGCGCAATCAGAACTGCACCGAACATCGCGATATTTACATACGGGTCCCATTCTGGGTTGTCAAATGTATTCAAACGACGTGTCATACCCATGAAACCAAGGATATAAAGTGGCATGAACGCAAAGTAGAAACCGAAGAACCAGAACCAGAACGCTGCTTTACCCCAAGTCTCATTCAGTCTCCAACCGAACATTTTCGGCCAGTAGAAGATGATACCTGCGAACATCGCAAATACTACACCACCAATAATTACGTTATGGAAGTGAGCAATCAGGAATAAAGAGTTATGTACCAGGAAGTCCGCTGGTGGAACCGCCATCAATACACCTGTTAAACCACCGATACCGAAAGTTACCAGGAAGCCTAGTGTCCATAGCATTGGAGTAGTGTAAACAATACGACCCTTGTACATGGTGAATAACCAAGAGAAGATTTTCACACCTGTAGGAATCGCAATAATCATGGTCATGATACCGAAGAACGCGTTAACGTTGGCACCTGCACCCATGGTAAAGAAGTGGTGAACCCATACAACGAATGACAATACTGTGATTGCTACTGTTGCATACACCATTGATTTGTAACCGAACAATGCTTTGCGCGAGAAAGTCGCAACAACTTCAGAGTAAATGCCAAATGCTGGTAATACCAAGATATATACTTCCGGGTGACCCCAAGTCCAAATCAAGTTCACGTACAACATCGGGCTACCACCCAAGTCGTTAGTAAAGAAGTGGAAACCGAAGTAACGGTCAAGCGTTAACATTGCAATTGTTGCAGTCAACACTGGGAAAGCCGCAATAATCAATACTGCTGTACATAAAGATGTCCAGGTAAAGATTGGCATTTCCATAAGTTTCATGCCAGGCGCACGCATTTTGATGATGGTAACGAAGAAGTTAACACCCGTTAATAGCGTACCCAGACCTGAAATTTGCAGTGCCCAGATGTAGTAGTCCATACCTACGCCTGGAGAATATTCGATACCAGACAGTGGAGGGTATGCCATCCAACCTGTTGCAGCGAATTCACCTAACGCAAGTGAAACCATCATCAGACCCGCAGCGCCGGCGAATAACCAGAAGCTTAAAGAGTTTAATAATGGGAATGCAACGTCACGTGCACCGATTTGAAGCGGTACAGAGATGTTCATTAAACCAACTACAAGACCCATTGCCACGAAGAAGATCATGATCACGCCATGCGCGGTAAAGATCTGATCGTAATGCTCAGGGTGTAAATAACCTTCGCCGCCACCTTTTGCAAGGAACTGCTGAAGACGCATCATGATCGCATCGGCGAAACCACGCACCAGCATGATGATCGATACGAACAGGTACATGATACCAATTTTTTTATGGTCTACAGATGTGAACCATTCGTTCCACAGGTAGCCCCATTTTTTGAAGTAGGTAATACCGGCAACAACTGCGATACCACCCAAGATCATCATTGCAACAGTTGCCAATACGATTGGATCGTAAGGAATTGCATCCGGACCTAACTTACCTAAGAAGCTCATGTCTTATTCTCCTTGAGAAGCAGTCGCATGTTCACCAGCTACATGAGCTTCAGAAGCAGACGCTTCGTGAGCAACAGCATCAGTCGCTGCAGCTTCTACAGGAGCTGAATGGTCAGCACCGTGGTAGTTACTCATATACTTGTGAATCACAGATTCAAACAAACCTTGCTCTACAGAAGAGTAGTAAGTCACAGGATGTGGCTTAGTAGGGTAAGGCTTCATTGCTTCAGCAGCAGCCTTCTCTTCAGGAGTCTTAGCTCTTGCAATAATCGCTTCGATCTGGTGAACACCGCGGTTACCGTCACGTAAGCTTGCAAATTCAGCTTGGTCTAGAACAGTTTTTTGTACTGCATTAGGGTTAACTGAAGTACCGTTTCCTGCCTGAATAGCAGAAACCCATTCGGCAAACTGGGCATCAGTCACAGAATGTGCACGGAAGCGCATTTGTGAGAAGCCGTAACCTGAATAGTTTGAAGAGAAACCACGGTAGCCTTCAGCTGGGCTAGTTTCATCAGCTAATAGGTTGAGGTGAGTTTGCATACCTGCCATTGCATAAATCTGACCACTTAACGCCGGGATGAAGAACGAGTTCATCGTGAAGTTAGAGGTTAAACGAAGGCTTACCGGAGTTTTCTCTGGGAAACGCAATTCGTTAACAGTTGCAATGCCTTGCTCAGGATAGATGAAGATCCATTTAAATTGCTCAGCAATAACTTGAACAGTTAATGGCGCTTTATCTGCTTCAATTGGACGGTATGGGTCATACTTGTGGGAGCCCCACCAAGTTAACCAAGCTAAAATACCAATAATAATGACAGGGATACCCCATACTACAATTTCAATCGCAGTAGAGTGTGTCCATGTAGGTTTATAGTCTGCGTCTTTATTCGATGCACGATATTTCCAACCGAACCATAATGCCATGATGATTGATGGAATAACCACCAATAGCATTAAGTAAATCGCAGTCATCATCAGGTTACTTTGACCTGCTGCAACTGGACCTTTAGAGTTCAGAAGTACCATATCACCACCACACCCGGTCAAGAGTGCAGTCATCGCAGATAAAGACAATACAGCTAAAATCGTTTGTCTCATTTTACAACCTCGGTGAAGAGTCCCATTCCCTAATTTAATATGGGATAGCGATTAAAGTGCACATGACAAAAAAGGCTGAATTTTACAAAACATCCTATTAATCACAATACACCGCTACGTTGTAGGGCATTATGCCTGAGATTCACGAACTAAGCTATATCTAGGGCGCTTTAAATGCCTGTAATAAAAACCGATTTTGCTGGTCTGGATTGGGGGGTTATGGGAATTTTATTTCAATTTCAAAGTTCTGTAATCAAAATGGGATGATATTCATCCCATTTTGTGTATTCCTGCACTATTGTTTCACAACTTGCGTTTTTGCGAGTTTATCGTGCAAGGTTTGACGTTTTTTGCCCAATCCGAAGGCCCAGTCAATAATTAAACTCAGTGGCATAAATACAATATTTAAAAATATGAAAAATACGCTACGAATAGTAAAAGCGCGCAACAGGCTGGTCTTTTCACCTGATTCTACATCTACAATTTTGATTTTCGTGAGCTTTTTACCAATACTTTGGCCTGATTTGGCAATCAGAAAGGCTTGAATGGCCAGCATGATAATCAAATAGACCGCTGTGGCAAGCCACGCCTGCTGAGAAAACATCTCAAACATTTGAGTCTGTAATTGCTGAGCCATTGCAGGATCTGCATCGCTACTCAGCACAACATTCATGAATTCTTCATTCAGTTGAGCAAACCGGGTTTCCTGTTCAGGCGTAAAAAAAGCAGTCAAAATGAAGGTTGCTGGTAGCCACAGTAATACGTCTACAATTTTGGCCAGGATACGGCTTGGAATACTGGCAAGTTCATTTTTTTGAGTTGCTGTTTGAGTATGAGGCTGTGAGTAGGCCGAAGTCGTTGGTTGGCTATTCTGGAATACCGGCGTTTCAGGTGTGACTGCTGGAGCGACATAACCTTCGGGTTGATATACCGATTTTCCTTGGGTAAGTTCACCTAAGGCTTTCCACTCGGTCATGCCTTGATGCCATGCCAGGTCAGTCAGCATGACTTGTTGATTCGCCAGCATCTGATTCAATTGCTCGAGCGTATATGGACCAGCTTGTTGATTGTTTCGTGCCAAGTAAATCTGCATATAGACTGAATCTCAATATATAAATGTGAACTGATAATAGCTTTGAACAAGATTGTATTGAATTCTGTTTTGAAAACAAACATTCTCTCATCGTAAGATATAGATTAATTAAGGATTTTCAATCATATTTCTTATTAAAAATGCGCCCATACAAAATTGCAAGGATCACCATTCTTAAAAATATCTTCCCGAACATCCAATGGTTATTCATTATTATTGCCATTTTGATATGACTTTACTGTTGGTATTTGTTTGTCATTACAGTTTTCATGTGTTGATAAGCTTTTTTTTAATTATTTTTATAAATTCAATAGTTTAGCTTTAGATTGGGACTTTAGTTATTAATTTTCAAACAATAAATCATAATAGCTGTCTCATAAAAAAGACCCTATCAAAGGGTCTTTTTTATTCAAAATTGCTTATGCTTTTTGCACTTTTTCTTCAGCCAAGAAGAACCAAGTTTCAAGTACCGAGTCTGGGTTTAAAGATACAGAGTCGATACCTTGTTCCATTAACCATTGTGCAAGATCTGGGTGATCAGAAGGACCTTGACCACAAATGCCTACATATTTGCCAGCTTTACGGCATGCTTGAATTGCAAGAGAAAGCAACGCTTTAACCGCAGGGTCGCGCTCATCAAATAGGTGAGAGACAATACCAGAGTCACGGTCAAGACCAAGTGTTAATTGTGTCAAGTCGTTTGAACCAATAGAGAAACCATCGAAATGTTCAAGGAACTGATCTGCCAATAAAGCATTGGTTGGAAGTTCACACATCATGATCACTTTAAGGCCATTTTCACCGCGCTTAAGACCATTTAATGCAAGAAGTTCAATGACACGTTTCGCTTCAGCAACAGTACGAACAAATGGAATCATGATCTGGATATTGGTTAAACCCATTTCATCACGTGCCTTTTTCAATGCACGACATTCAAGTTCGAAACAATCACGGAAGTTATCAGAAACGTAGCGACTTGCACCACGGAAACCTAGCATCGGGTTTTCTTCTTCTGGCTCGTATAACTTACCACCGATCAAGTTTGCATATTCGTTAGACTTGAAGTCTGACATACGAACAATGACTGGCTTGTCTGCAAATGCAGCAGCAAGTGTCGAGATACCTTCAACCAGTTTCTCTACATAGAATTCAATTGGAGATGCATAACCTGCAGTACGCGCCATGACTGCTGCACGTGTTTCACGTGGAAGGCTGTCAATATTGATTAATGCTTTCGGGTGAACACCAATCATACGGTTAATAATGAATTCAAGACGCGCCAGACCAATACCTGCGTTTGGAATTTGAGCAAAGTCAAATGCACGATCCGGGTTACCCACGTTCATCATTACTTTAAATGGAAGAGCGGGCATAGACTCAATTGAATTCTTTTGAATTTCAAAATCTAGTGCGCCTTCATAGATAAAGCCAGTATCACCTTCAGCACAAGACACAGTCACTTCCTGACCGTCTACAAGAACTTCAGTTGCATTACCACAACCCACGATTGCAGGAACACCAAGCTCACGTGCAATAATTGCTGCGTGACAAGTACGACCACCACGGTTTGTTACAATCGCAGCTGCACGTTTCATGACTGGTTCCCAATCCGGGTCAGTCATATCAGATACAAGAACATCACCGTCTTGTACTTTGTCCATTTCTTTAATAGACGTCACAATGCGGACTTTACCAGAACCAATGCGTTGACCGATTGAACGGCCTTCACAGATCACAGTACCGCGTTGTTTCAACAGGTAGCGTTCCATGGTGCCGACATTTTCACGGCTTTTTACAGTTTCAGGACGCGCCTGAACGATGTAAATCTTGCCATCATCGCCATCTTTTGCCCACTCGATGTCCATTGGTGCACCGTAGTGGTTTTCAATGATCAGCGCTTGTTTAGCAAGTTCTTGTAATTCCTGGTCGTTTAAAGCGAACTGTTGGCGTTCAGCTTTTTCAACATCCACGACAACGACAGATTTACCTGCAGATGCTTCTTCACCATAAATCATTTTCTGGTGCTTAGAACCCAGGTTGCGACGAAGGATCGCGTGTCGGCCTGCATTTAAAAGCGGTTTAGAAATATAGAATTCATCAGGGTTGACGGCACCTTGAACAACCATTTCACCCAAACCATAAGATGCGGTAATGAATACTGCATCACGGAAGCCTGATTCAGTATCTAGCGTAAACATTACACCGGCAGCACCAGTTTCTGAACGAACCATGCGTTGTACACCAGCGGACAGGGCAACTACATCATGGGCAAAGTTTTGGTGTACACGGTAAGAGATTGCGCGGTCGTTGTACAAAGATGCAAATACTTCTTTGATCGCGATCAGAACGTTATCGATACCACGAATGTTCAGGAAAGTTTCTTGCTGGCCGGCAAAAGAAGCATCCGGCAAATCTTCTGCAGTTGCAGAAGAACGAACGGCAACCGCGATGTCAGGGTTGCCGTTAGAAAGTTCTGCAAATGCTGTACGAACTTCTTGTTCTAATGCAGGCGTAAGTGGAGTATCCACAATCCATTGACGAATTTTTGCGCCAGTTTCAGCAAGTGCATTTACATCATCAACATTGAGTGCAGCAAGCTCTGCATTGATTTTAGCGTTTAGGCCACTTTGCTCGAGAAATTCACGGTAGGCATCGGCAGTCGTTGCGAAACCACCTGGCACAGATACACCAGCATTTGATAAGTGGCTGATCATTTCGCCTAGTGATGAGTTTTTCCCACCGACCAGCTCAACGTCGTGCTTCCCTAATTTTTCCAGACCAATTACGCGCGCTTCCAAAGTTGTTACTCCACTTTTGCAGTATTAATCACTATCTCGGCATGAGAGTATAGCAAATCATCTAGGTTTTTGATTTTACTAAGCGACAGTCATGTAAGATCGGTTTACTATAAAGATTATATAGCACTAAGACAAATGTTGGAGGAGAATTTTAATGTCGGAAGGTAAACAAATTCAGCGTAGTGTTTTCTTTATTTCAGATGGTACCGCCATCACCGCTGAAACCCTTGGACACTCGCTGTTAGCGCAGTTTCCGCATGTGAAATTTGACATTCATATTATCCCTTACATTAGTTCCGAAGAAGCGGCTACAAATGTGGTGGCAGAGATCAATGCAAGAGCTCAAATCGACGGTGAAAAACCGCTGGTATTTGATACCCTAGTTGATCCCTATGTGCGCGACATTATTAATACTGCAAATGCAGTAAATCTCGATGTATTTGAAGGGCTTATTAGTAAGTTGGCTGATGAATTAGGCACGATTCCTACAACTTTAGTCGGGCAGACCCACGCGGTGACCGACTCTGAGTCTTATAAGGCCCGTATTGATGCTGTTCATTTTGCTTTAGATAACGACGACGGCGCACGTACCCGTCATTATGATAAAGCTGACCTGATCCTGATTGGTGTATCGCGTTCAGGTAAAACCCCGACCTCTATTTATCTGTCTTTGCAGTTCGGTATTCGCGTGGCGAACTATCCACTGACTGAAGAAGATTTGGATGATAACCGACTGCCAGCCGTGCTGCGACCGCATAAAAACAAGCTGTTTGGCCTGATGATTGATGCGGAACGCCTTGTGGCCATTCGTTCTGAGCGTAAGGCCAATAGCCGTTATGCCAGCTTTAGTCAGTGTCAGATGGAGTTGCGTGCGATTGAAGGAATTTATATTTCGGAAGGCATCAAGTACCTGAATGTGTCTGAAATGTCGATTGAAGAAATCTCAACACGTGTGTTGCAAATGACCGGTTTAAAACGTCGAATCGGTTAAGAAACCAGCCAGAGCCAAACTGCGGTTTGGCTTTGATTTATAGCTAAAAATTACAAGTAAGCATTGGTTAATCGAAATAATGTATGAATTTTATAATTCTAAGAAAATACCAACTATCATATTCTGAAATATAAAAGAGTCTTCTTTGCTCATTTTGTTGAATAAATCATCATGTCGGTTCTTGATACGTAAATAAAAATCTCATTATCAGCTTACCAATTTTTCATTTTTACTCGCCAGCGTGAGTTATTTTTCTGCTAAATAAGTATGAATAATGATATCGACCGGATGCTGTTCACCATTAATACAATGAATTGTATTTTCCGAAATTTTCAGAATCGGCCAGGTAATCAGGCGGCAATTTTCACGTTGTAGGGCAGCATAATAATGATCTGATTTCAGATAAATTTTACGGGAAGATGCAAGATTTGGCATTAACTGGCGTCTTAGCCACAAATTCTGCACCTGATTTTCTAAAAACCGCAGAGAAAGCAAGCTTTTAATGCGGTTGTTAAATAAGCGGCGATTTTTACCAATCAATGGGTGATTAATAATTCGTTGCAGAATTCGGTCGGAACCGGGCAGTACAAAAGCAGGATTAATCTGGAAAACTTTTACCGAACGGGCATGTTGACTGATTTTATCCAGCTGGCTCACGGTAAACTGATCTGTGCCAATAATAGCAATATCTTTATCTGCATAATCCAATTCTAACAGTTCGGAAGAGGGCACTTTAATTCCATTAAACTGCTGAAAATGTTCGGGGCGATTTTCAAAAATACCAGCGTGTGGATCCTGCTTGGTAGACATTAGAATTCCTTGAATTTATTTAATAATTAATTTTCTTTGTATGAGATATAAACAAAAACTCAAGCCAGGGTAAAGTGAAAAATTTAACTTAGACAGTCATCTATTTGAGCAAAATATAAAATCTGATTTTATTGAAGACTGAATAGATTTACATGCGATCCAAAAGGAATGACTTTTAACTTGCTGAGATGGATGAAGGAAAAGACGTGAAGTGTTCGTTTAGGGAAGAAGTTTTTTAATGGAGGAGGTCGATAGAAATGCTTTTACTGATATATTTCTTTTGGTCATGTACTAGCTCAAACCTGATCTGACAGTTACCTGATTTTTATTGTGCCTGTCAGGTTAAATTTGAGCTAAATTCTTCTCAGCCCAAATTTG